>JAGQPX010000268.1 GCA_020426505.1 Planctomycetaceae bacterium
GTAGAAACAGGTCGTGAGGTGTCAGGCACTCGACGGGATGAACAGTTCGTTGAGTTCTGGTCGTTCCACCGCCGACACGGAGCGACGACCCGCTCACGTGGCGGTTCGATCGAAGGTCAGTGTCCGCAGTGTGGGAGTCCGTTGAATGTGGTCGACAAAGCTCAGTGCCCCTCCTGCTCTGCGTGGGTCAACTCAGCCGAGCACGACTGGGTGCTCGCGGAAATCACGCAGCAGTCCGAATGGAACCTGCCGGGGGACGAGACGACCACACCCGGCGTAGCCGCCATTCGCCAGCGAGACCCGCACTTCAGTGTGCAGCATCTGGAGGACCGGGCGAGCGTCATGTTTTGGCGACTTCGAGCCGCGGAGTTCTATCAGGAGATTGGCTACGCCCGGCCTGTGATCGCTCACGATGCAGACGAATTGGCTCATCAAATTGCCGAGAGGATCGACGGAAAAGAGTCTGTCCAAGAACCGGCGGTCGGACTGGTCGATCTGATCGACGTGCACTCCGAAAGTGACATCGAGATGGCTCGGGTGAAGATCCGCTGGTCAGGCACGAAACAACGGCTGCGATCCTCCGGCAAGCAACAGATGCTGCATCACAAGGCGATTTACACCGAAGTCTACACACTCGTGCGGCAAGCGAACGTGACCAGCGGCAGTCAGCAGACATTCGCGACCGCGAGTTGTGGCGAGTGTGGAGCTCCGCTGGGGGTGAACCGCGACGAGAGCTGTCAGTTCTGTGGGACGCCCCTGACCGACGGTCGTCAGGACTGGGTGCTCGCTGACGTCTCGTCCTTCACCGCCAACCTGAATCGCTACTCCGAACACCTGCAATCACGTTACGAGCAGACAAACCGGGCCAATGCTCTCGCTGCCGCCGGTCATACCCCGCACGCAGACCGCGAACTGGATCTCGCAATCATCGCCCGCGTGCTGACCAACGATGGTGAACTCACCAAGCGTGAGGTGCGCGCGTTCCGGAGACTGGCCGACCGCGAAGGCATCACACCGGATGAAGCTGACCTGATGCTCAGCAACGCCCGCACGATCGACGTGCCTTTACCCATTCCCGAGAATGGCCAAGAGGCGAAACTACAACTGGAACAAGTCGCGTACGCTACGCTCATCGACGGACGACTGACGCGAGCCGAGAAAAAACTCCTCAGCCGTTACGCCACGCACTTCGACCTGTCAGCAGCCGACGTCAAACTCGTTGTCCGCGACACGCAGTCACGCATGTATCGAGAAGCAAGAGTCCAACACAACGGCAAAGCGTGACGTTCACTTCTTCCAGGGCGGATGCTCAGGGAGGAACTTCTCAAACTCAGCGATCACTGACGCCTCGTACTCGCCGGCGTAGGTGCCGTCAAAGAACTTGCTGATCGCTTCGTCATTGAATCTCGCCCAGCTCTCCTCTTCGTGGCCCGGGTTGATCGGATAATAGAGACAGCCGACCGTTTTTGCGGCCTTCATGTCGCCGGGGGCGTCGCCGATCATCAGCATCTTGTCGAGTTCGTAGCCGAACTCTTTCGCTTTGGCGAGTGACTCAGCCTTGCTGCCCGCTTCCTGACCGCAGATGCACTGCACGAACTGGTCGATGCCATGTTCCTGCCACTCCTGTTGAAGCGCCCGGTTCGGTGTCGCAGAGCAGACGATCTGGTCAGCCTGCTTGGACATGGTTTCAAGGGCCTCTCTCACGCCGGGGAACGGTGGCAGACCATGCACCATCTCTGCAACAGCATCATCGACTGCTGAGGACCAGGCTGCGGCCTGTTTGAGATCCGGATCGCCCGTCTTCTCAGCTTCGGGCACGATCGTCTTGGTGCCCAGCTTCGACTCCCGAGCCACCCAGTCCCGCACCCCTTTGAGCTTCGGCAGTGAGACGTTACGCGCCTGCACCTCCGGTCGCTCTTCGAGCAGGTCGAGAGCCAGCAGGTACGACGGAAAGCGATTGGCCCCACGGGTCTTCGAGTACAAGTTCGTGAACTCGCACGCCTCTCTCGCATACTTTGAGACCGGCTGCAGCCCCATGTGTTTTATGAAATTCGGGATGAAGCACTCCTTGTGCTTGATCTCCATCGAATCGAACGCACAGCCGTCCGAGTCGATACCGATGAGGAAGTCATGTTGTTTGGTGAATGAGTCGAGGCCGAGTTGGGACATTGAGCAAGGTTCCTGTGACTTGTTGTGAACCGCGAAGACGCCGAGAGCGCCAAGGTCTGGTGCAATTGTGGGTACAGTGTTAGCTTCGGTCCGCTTGTGGGACGTAGTTGTCGAGCTTTTGGTCAGCGAACATTGCTTTGGAGGTGTTGAGGTTCGCGAAGCGGAGGCGGCCGTCAATGAGGGGGACGCTGACCCAGTTGTCGCCGATGAGGGGGCGGGCGTATTTGACGAAGTCATCGGTCACGTCGGTGCCGCAGTCGCTGATCCAGTTCGCGGGGAACTTGCGGTCCTTCTCCGCGACCTCGGACAGCGGAGCCTTGTCGTAGCGGGCCTGATAGTTGTCCCAGTCTGCTCGAAGGATTGTCGACATGTACCCATGTTCGCCCGCAGCTCCGAGCAGGGCCGCCTTCTGGCCGACATAGTAGGACTCTTCGAGATCGACCGTCGAAGCGTAGACCATGTCATTGCGTTGATGGGTGCCGGGCACGTTACAGCGAGCTTTTCCCTTCACTGCGAGCCCGCGATCGTTGAGGGCGTTTGTCAGCATCTGGGCGACTGTGATCTTGCTGGACGAGAACGTCGGATGGCCGAAGGAGTCACGCACGATGAACTCTTCCGGGATCTCCAAGCCGGTGATTGAGAGCCCTTCGCTCACGACGACCATGCAGCGGCCACGCTCCTTGAGCATATTGTTGATGTTCTCATGAATCTGCTCGATCGTGACTTCCTTCTCGGCCAGATAGATCTGCAGAGGCATCTCTCGCTTGGGGTCAGCCAGTCGGGCAGCTGCGGGGATGTAGCCGATCTTGCGACCCATCGCCTGCATGACGAGCACCGGGTCTGCGGGACACGAACCCTTGTTCTCTTCATTCGCCTGCTGGATATAGTGAGCCCAGTAGCGAGCGGTCGAGCCGTACCCTGGCGTGTGGTCGACCAGTTTGAACTCACTGTCTCCAACGTCATTATCGATGGTCTTCGGTCCGCCGAGACCACACACATCGAGACCTCGCTCACGAGCCAGGTTGGCGACCGTGAATGCGGTGTGCATTGAGTCATTGCCGCCCACGTAGCAGAAGTAGCCGATGTCGTGAGCATTGAACACGTCCATCACGCGGTCGAAGTCTTCATCCTGTCCTTCCTTGAGTTTGTAGCGGCAGGTGCCGATCGAGCCAGCAGCAGGCGTCGTGCGTAGCAGGGCGATCTCTTCCGGGCACTGCTTGGACAGGTCAAGCAACTCTTCCTTGAGTACGCCTTCGATGCCGTGCCAGCCTGCGTAGACGGTGTCGATCTCATCCATCTGCCGAGCCGTCTCGACGATGCCGCGCACGGTGTTGTTGATCACAGGAGACGGACCACCCGACTGGGCGACAATCATGTTGCGAGGCATATCGACGTCGTTTCGCTTTGTGTGGAAGGGGACGAATCGGAATGCGGGCGCTCATCGGGTCAAGTGGCGATGACGGATCCGCAGGACCTGTCAAACAGCAGTCTGAGTGCACCAGCACGGGCGATGATACTGAGTCGAGTGCGAGATTTCAAAACCGGTCGCACGGCATTCCATGCGTCGCCATGAACTCATTTGGAATGTCCATGCCCCCCTTCATGAGAACCTGCGACCGGGCATGTGTCATCTTGTCACAAAGATGAACAGTGCGTTGCAGAGGGGCACACGATGGAACGGCCGCACGAATTATTCCGACCGGAAATTGACATCGCGGGACGTGATCCCCGGACCGCTCACGCGAAATTCCTCTGAGTGGAATGCAAGTTGCCCCAGCAGCGTTGACGGTCGAAAGAAGTAGTCAGAAAGCAATTCCTGAAGCCGCGTCTCCATCTCCTGATCGGAATCACGGACATGATGATGTGAAATCACGAGTAACTGAAAGTCGCTGGCAGATGGCACCGCCAGTTCGTATCTCCCCTCTCCGTCGGCGAAGGCAATATCTCCGCCGAGGACGCGCAGAGCGGCTGAGCCGACTTCGACATCGACTCCATCTGATCCGGGGAGAAACCCGGAGACATCCAGTTTGGCCTCTCCAGCTCGGGATCGCGGGAGCAGCATGACGACAGCACCTGCATCGGGCAGTATGTCACCCGAATCGCTGGCATAAGTGACCCGCCCAGTAAGGACCTCTTCGTGATCCGGGGCCGGTCGATTGGCAATCATCTCTACGGCTGCATCGCGATCCACCGCAACTGATGGCTTGTCTCCCGTTGCGATCGAGGATTGTGGTTGCTGCTCCTCTCCACCGAAGAACAGGACCGCAGCGACAATCAGCGCGAGTACAACACCAACCGGGATTGCGATTCGCAAAATCCCTCTGACGTCCGTTTGCTTACCTGCCGACATCGGCTTGCTGACCGCAGCCTCTGCGAGACCAGCAAGGACATCATGTGTCGCATGCGCGCTGGCGGCTTCGTCGGCGGTGTCGTCCGTCGAGGGTCGGGGCTTCGCCGACTGCATCGGCTCCGCAATGACCGTCACTGGCTGTTCGACCGGCTTTGCACGCGGTGAGGAAGATGTGAGAGGATGCGAAACGACGATGTGCGGTGAAGATGGTTCTTCAAGAGCGTGAGGCGATTGGCCACCTGCCTCAAATGTTGCCAACTCGTTTAAGGCATTTGCGAGTTCGGAATCCTCCAGATTCAATTTCGGAGGAGGAATTGGGGTGACGGAGCCATCGAGATTGGGAACGCGGATCGCTTTACCACACTGGGGACAGTTTGTGATCTCACCGGCTTGACTCCGTGAGATGCCAAGGAATTGTCGACAGTGGCGACAGCGGAACTTGATCGGCATGGCGACCCGATTTGCAACTTCAGTTGGAAGTATGCCCGTATGGGACCTTACCCTTCCATGTTCCTTTCCAACGCCGCGAGCGCCAAGAGACTCACGAGAAAAATGTGGGTAATGAGCCAACCGACTCCCGTCGTGAGCGCCGACACGAGAGCGATTTTCCCTCCGAATTCATCACCGAGACTCGCGAGTAACACTGACATGGCGAGTCCGAGAACAGACAGCACGATCAGTAATCCGGACATCAGAAGTGATCCCCAGATCAACTGTCGTCGATCAACCGCACATTCAAAGTCGGTCATGTGGTGATTTGTGTTTTCCGTAAGCGTGAACGAGGAGGCGTTCGCGGGAACAGGTGACATTCAAGCGTGTTCTGTCAGGCTGCCGGAATCGTGTCAAGACGGAATGGCCCCATCTGACTCGTCCTTAATTTCTGAGGGAGATGGACTGGAGGTTTTCGAAAAGTATTCAACATCGAGGACACATGTCACGTACTCCGGATGTCGCTTCTGGAGCGGTCCGTCTGGCCCTCACCGGGATGAACCTCTAGAATCGTCGTCGGATCTGACCTCACATCGAGTCAAACAATCAATGCAAGAACCAGAAGTCAATCTCAAGGACCCTTTAATCGCTGCGGCCCTTGCCTATCTCGTGCCGGGCTTGGGGCACCTCTACCAGGGACGGCTGTTCAAAGCTGCAATCTACTCGGTGTGCATCCTGAGTCTGTTCGGCTACGGACTTTGGCTGTCCGGTGGAAAGATCTTTCAGTACCGGAGCGAACCGGGAAAGCCTCGCACGGAACTGCTGAGTTTTGTCGCCCAATGTGGAGTCGGCCTTCCCGGACTGTTTGCGATCAATCAGGGACGCCGCTACCGCCGTTCGGGGGATCAGGTCACATCGTCTCTCAGCGAGCCACTGTCTTCATCATTCCAGGGAAAGATCCAGGTCCAACAGGGAGATCAGGACATTGCCGAGGAGATGACGGGAACGATTGCTTTCTCACCGGCTGTGGGGCAATTCGGCGACCCGACGATCGTGGGTCGAGTGACAGGCACTCTCGCGAATGGTCAATCGGTCGACTACATGCTTGCCGAGGGAACTCGTCTGGGGCCAGCCGTTCGCAACAGTCCGCGTCGCATGGTCAGCGCGGACATCGTCGAGGAGGAGAACGGCCGAACGGTTCGCATCGGTCGTCTGGAGGATGCCAGCATTCCGCGCAGTTTCTGGAACTGGTTCGCAGTTCCGCTGAGTCATTCGGAGGATCAGGATTTGCACCGCGAATTGGGCAAGTACCACGAGTTGGCGCTCGTGTTCACAATGATCGCGGGCTTACTGAATGTTCTGGCCGTCTGGGATGCATTCGATGGTCCCGCCTATGGCTACGGGCTCGATACTGAAACAGACGAAATCCCCGGCGGATCCTCCGTTTCGGCCATCCGCAAGTCAGAACCTGAAGCAGTCGGTGCGAACTCCTGAGTATGATCAATCCTCCATGTTTTCCTCTTGAGAACTCATTTCAGTGATGTTGACGACCCTCGCCCAAGCGAACATCTCCTGGCATCTGCTGCCATTGGCGGTTGCGATCAGCCTTGTATACAACTCCAGCCGTTATGAAGCACCGGCCCGCATCCTGCAGCGTACGGTCAAGCACTTCGTGATGATTCTGCTGGTGCTCGGCCTGATTCTCGGCGTTCTGGTCGCCTTGTCTTACAAGCTTTGATCCTGATAGCGAGTAGGACGTTGAAGCAACCTGCCATGGATCTGCCACCCAAACGTGACCTCGCTAACACCGGTGTCAGGGGTCAGTCACCTTCTTGAGCGTTTCCGCCAGATGCATCTGCAGTTGCTGCATGCGCATCCATGCCTCGCGAGGGAGCCTCAAGTCGCCTTGCCCTTCATGGTCACGATCAAAGGATTCGGCTACGAACAGCACATTCGTCAAGTTTGAATGCACGTACGCCACAAGATCCGAGACTTGGGCTGTCTGCAAGGGCGAGAGATCTCCGGGAGTCTCGGGCGGCCCCTCCGGAAAGAGTTCGCCCGGTGTCTCCGAAAACAGTTCATTCTCGACGACACCTTCAAGATCTGAGACGACGGTGCCGCTTTCACCGAGCCCGCGTCGTTTGTCCGCCAACTGGTCAATCTTCTCAGCCAGTTGCTCTCGCGAGCCGAACACCAGAATGCATCGCCCGATCTGGAGCTGATCGCCGACGTGTAGCACGTGCACCTGAACGGGATGCCCATTGACGCGTGTGCCGTTGGTGCTCTGCAGGTCGGTGAGAATAATATGTCCGTCGTCGTCCTGCACTTTGGCGTGAAACCGGCTGACTCGCTCGTCGTTCAAGCGAATGTCGTTGTCATCCTCGCGACCGATACTGACGGGCGTCTGTAACTCGGCGAATACGACGCCGCGTTCGAGTCCATCGAGGATTTGAAAACTGACCTGTGCCATGCCGCAATGACCGCCTGACTGGATGAGTTGTCGGGATGATGACTTCGCCGGCACACTGTGAGATTGGGCTAAGAGTCCTCTATAACAAGACATTTCAGCGACCGTCAAGGAGTCGCAAGCACTCTCCCCGGATTCCTCGAACTTGCGTTCACGGGCGAGCGCCGATCTGCACATACATCCGTGGACGTGCGAAATCTCGCTCTACTCGTCAATGTTGCTGAACACGAGAGTGACGTTCTGCCCGCCGAAACCAAAACTGTTCGACAGCGTTCGGTTGACTTCCAGTTCACGAGCCTCATTCGGAACGTAGTCGAGGTCACAATCCGGATCGGGAGTCTCGTAGTTCATCGTGCAGGGGATCACGTTGTCTCGCATCGTCAACAGGCAGGTGATTGCCTCCACGCTGCCGGCTGCGGCGATGAGATGCCCCATCATGCTCTTGGTGCTCGAAACAGGAGTCGCCTTCGCATCGTCGCCCAGTGACTGCTTGATGGCCATCGTTTCGACCTTATCATTCACCAGCGTGCTGGTGCCGTGGGCATTGATGTAGTCGATCTCGTCCGTATTCAGCCCGGCATCACTCAATGCTCGCTGAATACATCGGACAGCACCACGGCCTTCGGGATGGATATCCGTGATGCGATAGGCATCAGCAGTGGACCCATAACCTGCAACCTCTCCGTAGATCCTTGCTCCACGCTTCTGGGCATGTTCGAGGTCTTCCAGGATCAACATCCCGGCCCCTTCGCCCAGAACGAACCCGTCCCGATCCTTATCGAACGGGCGTGACGATGTCTGCGGACTCTCGTTCCGAGTGGAGAGGGCCGTCAACAGATTGAAGCCTGTTACTCCAAACGGATGGATCATGCTATGGGCTCCCCCTGAAAGCATGATGTCGGCATCTCCCTGACGAATGATCTCGGTCGCCTCGCCGATGGCCTGACTTGACGCGGCGCATGCGGTGAGGCAGTTCAGGTTCGGCCCCTGCGCGTTGAACAGGCTGGCAAGGTGACCTGCAGGCATGTTCGGTTCCTGCTCGATCTCCACTTTCGGATTGAGCATCTCAAGGCCGGCACGGGTGAAGGCCTCAAAGTCGAACTCACCATCCCGGTTCGATTGAGCGATCAACTGCATGAAGAGTTGAAAATCCTGCTGTCCTTCGCCAGCTCCGAGATACACGCCGAACGTGGCAGGATCAAAGTCCGCGTCCAACAGGCCCGAGTCGACAACCGCCTGTTTGGCAGCACCGATCGCAAAGCGAATGTTTCGACCGGCGAACTCAAAGGCTTTCGGGTCATCGACGTAGTTCGACAGATCGAAATCCTTCACTTCTGCGGCGAACGTCGTTGGGAAATCCGACGCATCGAAATGCGTGATTTTGCCGATCCCGACCTTCCCTTCACGAAGAGATGACCACGTCTCTTCGACCGAATTGCCGAGAGGGGTAATACAACCAATACCTGTGACGACGACTCGGCGTCTCATGGGGACGAACCTTTCAGTGGAGTCCTGAGGCGAGGGATGGGGGAAACGCCTGCAGCGTTCGGGGAGGTCGACTCACAGTATGGTAACAGACAGGACCCCTCCGGCAAGAACCGGCCCTCGAACGGAACGTCGATCCGACACGGCCCATCGGCGTCAAGTAGGCTGTCCAGCCTGCACTCGCTGAGTTCCATCACCCGCCTTGCCGACCTCGAGGATGTCGAGTAGTCCGACATCAAACACGACATTCTTTTGACTCAGATCGAAGGGGAGATCGGCGGCCATCTGGTCAGCATGGGCGAACATGATCTCGCCCTCCGCAACCAGCCGATCACCGACGTAAGCCGTCGCCTCGATCGTCCCCCCCTCGTTTCGGGCATCGATCAGTGTGACCGTGTAAGTCAGCGTGTCGCCGGGGCAGGCCCAACTGTGGAACCGCATTTTCGGGACTTTTGCCAACACCACAATGTGCGCAAAGCCCGTCGACTCCCCAAGCAGGATACCCCCGGTTTGAGCCAGCCCCTCGATAATCAGCGAGTTGGGCATGACGGCAAAACCGGGAAAATGGTCATGCAAATGCTCCTCGGCGAGACTGACGTTCTTGATGGTCTTGGCATAAGACCCACTCTCGAACTCCAGAAAACGATCAACCCAGAACCATCTCATGAAAGACGCCCTCGCTTGGTGTCGTAGCTGGTCGCACTGAACCGACCGCCATCGGGTCGTGATCAACCGTTGATCTTGGATTCCAGAAACTTGCAGATCATCTCGACGGTGAAAAGTTCCTGAATGTTTTCCACCTTGGGATCATCTGCGAAGGAATCGATGTCGGCGTGCGGCATGCGGTCACGCAACTCGGCAATGCCCTTCTCTGTGACCACTCCATCCTCGATGAATCCCGAGTCAGCCCCGGCGAGGTTCTCGGGGAACAGTTCGCCACGTGGAATCTTGATGTCGAAGTTTTTCTCCAGGCGAAAGACGATGTCGAGAAAGTCGATCGACTCGGCACCGAGATCACCGATGAGCGTCGCTTCAGGTGTGACTTCGTCATCGTCCACACCAAGGGCGTCAACGAGTGTTTCCTGAACCTTTTCAAATACTTCTTGGGAAGTCGCCATAGGACTCTTGCTCCTTGAGGACAGACCGAACCCAGCCGGCCGTTTCAGTTTTGTGTTCTTACGATCGATAAAGGTCTATTGGACTGCCGACTCTCTGAGGGTTCAGAGAGGGGCAAACTTGTATTCTCGTCAATTTGGGGCATGAAACGCCAGTTGACTCTGTCATTCAACGTCCGGCAACCCCAAACCGAACCGTTCAAACTCCTCCCAAGGTCAACCCGCCATCGACCGTGAGGACATGGCCGGTGATGTAAGAAGCGTCTTCACTCGCCAGGAAGAGGACCGCATTGGCGATATCCTCGGGCTGGCCCAGACGTCTCACGGGGATTTTCTTTTTGATCTCGCTTTCAGCCGCGTTGCGAATCGCCTCGGTCATATCGGTGGAAATGAACCCGGGAGCCACTGCGTTGACCGTGATGTTGCGGCGTCCAATCTCGGTCGCGAGGCAGCGTGTGAGCCCCTGCATGCCTCCTTTGCTGGCAGCGTAATTGACTTGTCCCTGATTCCCATATTCGGCTGAGACGCTGGAAATGTTCACAATTCGTCCGTAACGCTCGGACATCATCGGACGCATCACCGCATGACAGAAGTTGTAAACGCTGCCAAGATTGGTGTCGATCACCGCTTGCCAATTCTCGGGCTCCATCACAGCCAACAGTCCATCCCGGATGATGCCCGCATTGTTGACCAGGATGTCAATCTTTTCCCATTTTTCGATAACGTCGCCGACGACCTTGTCTGCCTGATCCTTTTTGGCAGCATCAGCCTGAATGGCCATCACCTCGTGCCCCTGGCCTGTCAATTCTTCGACGACCGCGTTGGCAGCATCCGCGTTGGAATGATAAACAAAGGCGACCTTCGCACCCTCAACGGCCAGTTTCTCCACAATCGCGCGACCGATCCCTCGGCTGCCTCCCGTGACCAGTGCAACGCGTCCCTCCAGTTTCATAGCGGCTACTCTTTCCAATGTGTGCGGTTCGTGAACGCTCGATTGTCCGGCACGTTGGCAATCAACTTTGCACCGGTCTCGTTGGTTCGGAGTCAGACTTGCGCAGCCGGTGTCCAGATAATATCAAACTGGTTCCGGTGCAACTCGACACAGTTCCTGTCGGTCTCTGCCATCTCCGCATTATGGTCAGACAGATTGAATTGCTCCAGAGTCAGTCGCCCGGTCACCGCCTGACCGCCGTCAACCGTCCCAGTGCATTTGAGGACGTACTCCCGTTCATCTCGCTTATGGATCTTGCATTCCATCCGCAAGGTCTGCCCTGGTTTGACAAAATTACTGAACTTCACCGCTCGACTTTCCTTCAGCAGAATCGTGCTGTAGGCGAAGTTCTCTGTGGCGCGCATCAGCCAGGCACCCGTCTGAACAAGTGACTCAACCATCATCACTCCGGGCATGATGGGGAAGCCGGGGAAGTGGTCCGCCAGGTACTCTTCGCCGCTCGTCAGATTCTTGATTGCCGCAATCGAAGCTCCCTCTTCAAGAGCCACAATTCGGTCGACCATGCAGAAACGCACTGATTCCCCTCGAAAACCAAGAATGGAACAAACGAAGCGGCAGAGTATAATCCGGGTCCCCGCCTGACTCAACACACTGGGAACTGGTCACTTGGGTTTTGACCCGGAGGAGAACCTGACGTAGGGTTGGAGGGATGGATTGCAATCGGGCAAACCTGTCCGATCGTGTCGAATATCACCAACCCTGGCCGCAACATCCTGTAGGATTTCACCTTACGGAACGCAGCTCCTGTCAGAATCATTTGACACAAGTCCGCGGGTTACGTGTACGAACAATCGCGTCAGATGATGACAAATCAGCAAAAGACAAGATTCTCCGGATTTCGAGCGCCGATCGATCGGACGCGGCCCATACGCTTGACAGCCATTCTTCAACAGCTGGACGATGCTTCCAGAAATTTGACTATCTCGAAGATCGCGTCTGTCAGACCCGCAAACGACGAATCCGAAGTCCTGAACGAACGACCGCCGTTTGATGACGACCGACGTCGTTTCCTGCGTCGTGAAAGCACAGGCACCGTTCGCATCCTGCCGCGCACTGACATCTCAATCCCTGAGGAGCAACTGCCGGCTGCATTTCAGTCGGCTCCTCATTCTGGCCAGATGCGGGATCTCAGCATGAGCGGCGTTGCCTTCGTACTCAACGAACCACTGAGCGAACTGGCCACTCTCTGGCTCCGTCTCGAAAACGAACATCGCGACTTCGCCGTCATCCGACCTGCGAGTGTGATCCGCGTGATCAAGACCGAAGAGGACCAGTGGAAGATTATGTGTCGATTCGATCACTTTCTTCCGCAAGACAACGTCCGTCAACTCGGTCACGACGTCTGCTGACCGACATCTCTTCGACCGCACATGCTTTTGTCGCTCTGACGAGTGCGTTAGACTCATCATCAACGAATGAGTCCGCACTCACGACAGACGGGTCGACAATCCATGGCCGAATACTTCGCTGACGTTCCGAGCATTCCGTTTGAGGGACCGAAGACCAGGAACCCGCTCGCCTTCCGTCACTACAATCCCGACGAGGAGATCGAAGGACAGCGGATGGAGGACCTGTTGCGGTTCTCCGTCGCGTATTGGCACACTTTCCGCGGAACGGGCGTTGATCCGTTCGGGGCGCCGACGCTCAACCGCCCCTGGGACAATGGTAGTGAGTCAGTCGAAAACGCACTCCGGCGGGTTGATGTCGCCTTCGAGTTCATCTCCAAATTGGGGGCACCGTTCTACTGCTTCCATGACCGCGACGTCGCTCCCGACGGCGAGACTCTTAAGCAAGCCAACGACAACCTCGACCGCATCGCTACCCGGTTGAAAGAGAAACAGGACGAGACGGGCATCAAGCTGCTGTGGGGCACTGCGAACCTGTTCTCACATCCCCGCTACATGCATGGTGCAGCGACCAGTTGCAACGCAGACGTCTTCGCCTACGCAGCGGCTCAGGTCAAAAAGGCCATCGAAGTTACGCACGAACTGGGCGGCGAGAACTACGTCTTCTGGGGCGG
>JAGQPX010000269.1 GCA_020426505.1 Planctomycetaceae bacterium
TACGGCGAAGTCACCTCCGCCTCCAACTGCACCGACTACCAGGCCCGCCGCCTCGGCATCCGCTGCAAGTCCAAGGAAACCAAAGGCACCCAATTCGTCCACACCCTCAACGGCACCGCCGTCGCCGTCACCCGCGCGATGATCGCCCTCCTGGAGAACAACCAACAGGCGGACGGCAGTGTGACAGTGCCCGAAGCCCTGCGTCCCTGGGTCGGAGTCGATCAAATCGGCCCTCGTTAGCTGCGAGGCAACGCCGAGCATTCTTGCGTCAGATCCGTGACATCAGGAAGTTACGAATCTGCTGTTGCTCACCGACCGATACTGATCCGGAGATGAGAATTCGTGGGCGGAATTCGGATGTCGCTGTCCGAACTTTGACTCGCAAGCTGCGGATGTGCGAAAACTGATTGAGAAAGAATTCTTCGATCTCATGAGGTCTCGATGGAGGGTGAGGACCAGAAATTCTCACCCTGCGTTTCTTTGCCGTGATACGGAACTGGATCGACGGCGTCACGAGCGACCAGATGATCCAACCCGCGGCGACGAGAACCAGAATACTCACAACGGAATCCATTGTGTTATCCTGCCATGAGAGCAGGTGACGTTCAAGTTCTCCTGATTTGTCGGATGTTGGTTGTCAAATCGTTGATTGAACTGTGGAGAGCCAGAGATGCGCCCATGTCCAAACTGCAATGCGTCGGTTGGCAATGAAGCGAAGGCATGTCCTGGTTGTGGGGCTTCGTTGATCTCCACCGTGGGGTATCAGGCGGCTCCGGCACCCGGTCCGAATGCGGAGGAGTTGGAGGCAACCGACCGCGTGAGTCGATCGCTATCGTGGTACCTGTTGGCGGGTCACGCGCTGCTGGTGTTTGTGCTGTGGAAGCTCACGGGTCATGCCGCGGTCGCGGCGGCGGTCGTATTAATCCTCATGACGGTGGAGGCACTGGTGATCGACATGACCATATTCCTGCCCTTCTGCCTTGCGGTTTTGTTATGGATGCCGACCTCAATCATGGCGGGAGAACAAGCCTCGCCGGATGAGATCGGCACCAGCTACACGGATGGTCAGGTCGTGTTCACTGCTGGCGATGAGGACGACTGGGACGCGGCCATCCGTGAGCGGGGGTGGATTCTCAAGGAGGGGGACAGCTATCGCATGTGGTACACCGGCTACGATGGCACACGTGAGGGACTCAAGAAACTGGGACTCGCGACTTCACCAGACGGCATCACGTGGACGAGGCATGCGAAGAACCCGATCTATGACGACGTCTGGGTCGAGGACATGCAGGTCGTCAAGCACGACGGGCAGTACCTGATGTTCGCCGAGGGGGACAAGGGGCAGGCGGAACTCTTGACGTCACCGGACGGCATCGCGTGGACAATGGTGGGGGACATCGACATTCGTCACACCGACGGGCAACCCGTCACCGATCGTCCCTGCGGCACGCCGACAGCGTATTTCGAGAACGACACGTGGTACCTGTACTACGAGAAGTGGGACCAAGGCATCTGGCTGGCGACTTCGGGAGATCTCAAGACGTTCACCAACGTGCAGGAGGAGCCGGTGCTCACACTCGGACCGGAGTCGTATGACGAGTTGATGATCGCCCTCAATCAGATCGTCAAACAGGGAGAGACCTATTACGCCTTCTATCACGGCACGGGCACACCGACCAAGCCTCGCGACTGGTGTACCTGCATGGCGACGTCGAGTGACCTCATTCACTGGACCAAGTCGGAGGCGAACCCGCTGTTCCCCACGACCGAGAACGAGTCGAGCGGCATCCTCGTCCACGACGGCAGCGACTGGCGTCTCTACACCATGCACGCACAGGTGAAACTGCATCTCCCGAAGTGAACGACCGCAGAGTGGCGATCAACCCTTCACGAACCACCACGCCAGCCAGCAAAGAGCGGGGAACAGCCCAAAGATCAGCAACGCGGTGAGCAGCGTTGAACGCGTGTTGTCAGGCCAGCGTGCCATCATTCAGTTTTCGAACGTCGTCGGAGCAAACAAATAGGCCCACGGGGTGTGACCCGTGGGCTTGGAACGAGAATGCAAATGCCAATCACACGGTGGCCCTGAAGTCGTCCGGGTTCTCGCTTTCGAGGGGGAGGTCTGCCTCGGGCGTATCGGGACTGTCCGGGTCGAACCAGGAGTCTTTGAACTCGACCCGTTCGTGGCGGGCCATCGCGCGATTGGCGGTGAGGGCCATGATGGCATCTGCCATCGCGACGACTCCGTTGCAGCGCAAACCACCCTCTTCGCGGGGCAGAGGCTTGCCGCCGGGATAGTAATCCGGACCTTGATTGCGGATGGCGTAGCAGAAGTGCTCCATCTCTTCGGTGTAACCTCGAGAGATGTTGTCGCCAAAGCCGCCGCCGTCGTCGGACTTCTTCGCGGCGCCAGATGAGGTCTCATAAGCTTCGAGAACCGGCCCGCCGGCTGAGGAGCCGTTGACAACCCAGATGCGTTGATCGGGACCGCCCCCTTGCGAGCCGCGCCCCTCCTCCTTGTAGAGCAGGCCTTCTTTCTCACCCTTCATGATGAGCGTGCCTCGGCTGCCGTACACCCATTCGCCGTAAGGTTCAAAGCGGTTGGTGTTAATGGACGAATACGTCACTATCGCTTTGTCGTTCTGGTCGTTCTCATAGTTGGGGCCGGGGAACTCGAAGGTCACATA
Organism: Planctomycetaceae bacterium; assembly: GCA_020426505.1. Classification (GTDB taxonomy): domain Bacteria; phylum Planctomycetota; class Planctomycetia; order Planctomycetales; family Planctomycetaceae; genus JAHBXU01. The sequence continues at coordinate 2,688 of JAGQPX010000269.1, forward strand.
GATGTGATCGTCGATGTCGCGGGGATCGTCTTGCTTGTCGAGCGAGCCAACGCCTTTGACTCCGTAGAAGTTCTTCCCGCCGTAGCCGCTGACAGCGATCGGGTGCACGTGGCCGAGAAAGATGCTGGCGGCGTCCATCTGGTGCGAGCCAAGCTCGGCCATCAAGCCGCCACCTGTGTTATTGAACAGCCGCCATTTGACGAGCTGTTCGACCGACTCGTAACCGAACTCCTGCACTTTGTCCTTGAGGGCTTCCACGTCCTCCTTCTTGAGGCTCGGATTCCACTGGTCGCTGTTGGGGAAGCTGTTGTTGCGATGCCACTGGGCGCGGATGAATTTGATGTCACCCAGCACTCCGTCATGGACCAAACTGGCCGCGTGATCGTAAAGCACGCTGTAGTGCCGCTGGTGGCCGACGGCGAGCAGCAGATTCTTCTCGCGAGCCTTGCGAATCCACTCCTTGCACTGCTTGATGTTGTGAGCCATCAGCTTTTCTGAGAGGACGTGCAGACCCGCATCGAGGCACTCTAGTCCGATGGGCTGATGTTGATTGAGAGGCACCGCGATCACCACCGCTTCAATGCCCAACTCATCCTTGGCTGAAAGCAAATCCTTGTGACTGTTGAAGATCTTGACCTGGCCCGCTTTGTCCTCGCCAACTTTGCGAATGAGCCCGATCCGTGCATCGTTGCCGTCGCCATGGATGGCCCGTTTCTGGTTGGACGGCCGCAGGTCAGCGATTGCCACAACGTCCATGTACTTGGGAGGATGCTGGGCAAGGAGAATATTCCCCTCGTCCCCCGTGCCGATGAACGCCGTCCGGACCGGATCACCGTTCAGCTCTTCATAACCGAAGTACGCCGCTCCGAGTCCCCCCGCACCGGCGACAGTCCCTTTGAGAAAGTCACGCCGAGTGACGCTGACGGCTGTCGAGAAGTTCTGCTTCCCGATTTCCATTTGTTCTGGTGTGAGTTCCATGATTCTTCCCTCGATTATGCAAGCACAGACGTATTCCGTACGTGATTGTGAATCTGTGTGCGATGAATTGTAGATGCCGACTCTATTTTGCCAAACTGAGCAGGAAAGTGAACCCCACAGATGGCTGAAACCCCGACCGCCCCGCCCGAAAACCTCGAATCCGGGCCGAATGTTCCACGCCGACGTCGCTGGCTGGCCGTGCTCGTGTTCCTGTTGCCACTTGCCGGGCTGCTGTGGGTCAGTAACTGGTTCTATCAGCGGTCACGGCTGTTCGCTGACAGTCATGTTGTGTTGGGGGAGCCGACCTTGCCCTGGGGCCATCTGATCGGCGACGAGAATGCACGAGAGTTGTTCGGCGTCCCTGTGGAATTCAATCCGTCCCAAAAGAAGCTGACGTCCTATCAAGTCGGCATGATCGGTGGCTACACCGCTTTGAAGTCACTGCAACTCTGGGGCGTCACGGATGCAGACGTCCACAAGCTCAGGGGGCTCACGAATCTTGAAGATCTGTCCCTGTACGAATCCCCGATTACGGACGAGGCGTGCGAGAGCCTGAGCGAACTGACCGGCCTGCAGAGGCTGACCCTGACGGGTGCAAAACTCACGGACGCGGGGTGTGAGTTCCTTGGGCGAATGGACCATCTGCAGTACTTGTCCCTCGGCGACTTCTACGCAGATTCGACAACGATTGAAATCACGGATGCTGGGCTGAGTCACCTTGTCGGACTGACCCAACTCCGCGGTCTCGATCTCGTTGCCCCCCGAGTGACCGATGAGGGTTTGAAATCCCTCGCGAAGCTGCAAAACCTGGAAGCCCTGATGTTGAATGGAAGCAGCCTGTCAGGCGATGGCCTTGGCGGTTTGTCTCAGCTCACATATCTCCGAGCTTTAGGCATCAAGGATTGGTCACTGCAAGAGCACGCGTTGAGCGAACTCCCGAAGCTCGGCAGTCTCATACAACTTTCTCTCTGGCATTGCTCACTCTCAGACAACTGTCTGAATCCGGTCGGAGACTGCAACATCCTCAGCAGACTTTCACTGGAGAGATCACACTTCTCCGACAATCTGTCACTGCGACCACTCGAAAAGTGCCTGATGCTTGAAAGCGTTTTCCTCGAGCAAACGAATGCGACCGACGCCATGCTGGAGGACCTGATGTCAGTGCAGTCATTGTGTAGCCTCTACCTGACCCAAACCAACGTCTCTCACGACGCGGCCCTGCGATTTCATCAATCTCACCCTACAGTCTTCATGACGGACGCAACAGGGCATCGACTTGAGTAGATCGCCAGTGCCCACCAAAACAACATGGGATGACGGTCGCGGCCTTGGTCATTATTGTGATGGTGGGCACGGTCGACCCGATGAGATTGACCAGCGGGAGGAGGAGCGAATGGCGGAGTCACCGCACATCATTGACGTCACGACGGAGAACTTTGAGCAGGCTGTGATTGAGCGGTCGGCTGAGGTGCCGGTGGTTGTAGACTTCTGGGCGGCGTGGTGTGGGCCGTGTCGGCAGTTGGCGCCGGTACTGGAAGGGTTGGCGGTCGAGTACGGTGGCAAGTTCGTGCTCGCGAAGGTGAATATCGAGGCAGAGCAGCAATTGGCGGCAGCGTTTGGCGTGCAGAGCATTCCGCATGTGATCGCTTTGCGGGACAAGCAACTGGTCGATCAGTTCATGGGACTGCTGCCGGAGGCGCAGTTGCGGGAATGGCTGGGCCGCGTCCTCCCCTCGCCGGCCGACGAACTGGTCATGGAGGCCGAGAAGCTGGAGGCCAGCGATCCCTACGCCGCGGAGGCCAAGCTTCGGGAAGCGTTGACATTGGAACCCGAGCTGCCTTTCGCGAAGATCGCACTCGCGCGTGTGTTGCATGACCGGGGCGAGGCAACGGAAGCAAAAGAGTTGATCGACTCGCTGGCCAAACGAGGTTTTCTCGAACCGGAAGCCGAGCGACTCAAAGCACAGCTGGAGGTCGAGTCGGTCGCACAAGCGAGTGGCGGCATCGAAGAAGCACAGAAAGCAGTCGAAGCAAACCCGGATGACCTGTCGCTCCGCATTCCGCTGGCCGATGCACTGGCAGCGGGTGGTCAGTATCAGGCAGCACTCGAGACCTGCTTGCAGGTCATTCATCTGGACAAGTCGGGAGCGGGCGTGCAGGCGAAGGAGACGATGCTGAACATCCTCAACCTGTTGGATGCGGAGTCGGATCTGGCGAGCGCTTATCGACGAAAGCTCGCCACAGCCCTCTACTGATCGAAACACAAACACCCCGGCGACACGCGGCAGCCGGGGTGCTCGCTTCCTTCAGGGGTCACGAAGTCGCGCGTCGTGATGAGGCGTTTGTCGTCTACCCTTCGGGGGAAGCAGGAATCTGATCAGCGGTAGTAGCCAAAGCTGAAGCCGGGGCTGTTGTAGTAGACACCAGAGCGGCCGTAGCCGCCGTAACCACCGTATCCGTAGCCGCCATAGCCACCGCGGTAGTAGTTGTTGTATCCGCCACCGTATCCGCCACGGTAGTAGTTGCTGTAACCACGACCGTAGCCGCCGCCGTAGCCGCCATAGTAGCCTCCTCCGTAACCACCATAGCCTCCGTACCCGCAGCCTCCCGCCTGGGCGCTGTCAGCCATGCCGGCCATCGCGAAGGCCGCAGCCATCGTGCAGATTGTCAAGAACGTCTTCATTGCGTGTTCCTCTGTTCGAAATGGGGTTGAATGAGTCGCCTCTGAGGCAGGCAAGACATGCTCGGGCTTGTCACGTTGCGGGCCTTTCGGGTCCCGGCAAAGAATGACACCAAACCTGCAAACTCTTGCAGGATCTGAATCTTGCGGGGGGCTGCCATTCGATCGGAAGTGTGAGAATGGCAGCGTTCTGTCGCACAAGGCAAGGCGGAGGCTCCAGTCGTCATACTCCAGATACCAGCAGAATCTGCAGGTCGTGTGCCGGAGGTCTGGGCCGGTTCGCACGCGCGCATCATAAGTTGCGCAGCGAGATAATGTTGCGGCGATTTTCTCAGTAACTGAGCATGCGAATCCCCGGCTCGAAACGTCGCGAAATCGCGAATTCCGCCGTCGATGTGATGACACACAACGGCCTCAGCAAGCGTCCAGTCGCTGTGGCGTTGGTCAGTGAACGGCCATCAAGTGCGAGTAACCGCCACATTGGATAACGCATGAAGTCCCCTGATCTTCGCATCAAATCTCGATTTATCTCCCGGAATTCCGTCCATTCATGACGTGCGAATTGGAGAGGCGATCTCGGCAGCACACGTGAGGCATCAGAATTGACGATTGCCCTTGCCGAAGACGAGTTCCAGCTTCTGGCTCTCTTTAAGTCGTTTCGATTTGATGTTGATCGTGTCCTTGACCAGTGCCTCGGCTCCGGGAACTCGAATGATGATCTGCACCACGCCGTCGACGATGGGAACGCGTCGACCAAGTTTTGCGGGGATGAAACGACCCTCGTCATTCTGAAAGAACGCTTGAGCTGGGATGATCTGCACGTAGCCGTCTGTGCCGATCACGCGACCGGAGAGGTCGTTGACAACGTAGGTCTTATTGTCGGTCGGCACACGGACCTGAATTACGATGTGATAGTCCTGCCCCGGTCGCGGACTGTCACCAGCCCGTGTCTTCTCGCCGGGCACCTCTGCAATGGGGATCGTCCATGCGGTGAAGCTGCCTGCTTTCACCGCATTTTTAGGCTCCAACAACCGGAATCCGCCACTCCCGACGCCGCTGGAACCCCCATCACCTTCGGTGTCTGCCGAGGTGATGTCTTGCAGTAACTGAGTCTCCAGCACGTTCAGGTCGGCATCCGCAACGATTTCCGTCAGCTGTGGTTTCAGAATCTCCTCGGCCCCCGCTGGCGCCTCCAGCTGCACATCGTCGAGCGAGTCGAACGTCTGTATCTCCTCGACATCGCTTTGCACGACGGTTGTGATACTCATCGACTCCTTGATCTGCGGAAAGAACCAGAGTGCCATGCCAACGAGCAACAGCAGGTGCAGCATCAAGGACATCCCATAACCGGCAGCGGCAGCAGTTCGTAACCACTGCTTGATCCGGTCTGTGATGGGGAGGTCAACATCCGCATTGTCCACGTCCGGTGTGAGGATCACTCGGCTTCGACGTCGAGGGGCGTTCCCTTCGTCTTTCGAAGGGGCACTCTCGCGAGTGGTTCTCATCCAAGCAGGACGGGGAGCAACTTCGGTCGCGGTCGCCGCAGGGTTGATGGTCTCACCGGGCGCAGCCTGATCGCAGAGAATGTTCGAGGCTGAAATCCGGGTGCTATCGGCCATGAGATTCGGCCTTGGATGTGCAGCGTATCCGGGACATGCAAATCGTCACTTCTCCGTCGAGTGACGAACATCCCCCGTGAGTGCAGCGACATTCAATCCGCTGATACCTTATCATACGTGGAGAGAACGGACGAATCGTCGGATTCTTCGCAGGAAACTGGCAAGAGACGCAAGAATTCGGGATTGTCAGGGTCCAACCGTGGAGACACTCCGTTTTGGTGGAGCCCCCCCTGTCTTTCAATCGATCGGCTCGACCGAACAGCTGAAGTCATTGGGGCTTCCGATCAGAATGTGAACAGAATAAGAGACGACCGTGCTGGCAAAGCGAATTATTCCCTGTTTGGATGTCCATGGTGGCCGCGTGGTCAAAGGCGTCAATTTTGTGAACTTGCGGGACGCGGGAGATCCGGTCGACATCGCTGCCCGCTATGAGCAAGAGGGGGCGGATGAACTCGTCTTTCTCGACATCACGGCCAGCCACGAGG
>JAGQPX010000047.1 GCA_020426505.1 Planctomycetaceae bacterium
CATTGTGCGCCCAAACGCCGGGGCCATCCGCTTCGCTACTGACCCCGCCACCCGAAAACCGAGCGATGACGCTCCACTAGCGATCAAAGCACTCACCGCTGAAAGATCGGCAGGTAACCCTTGTCGAGTTGCAGAATCGTGGCGTTCATGGCCGTCGTGTAGACCGGGCCGACATGTCCTTCCTGCCATGAGCCGTCGGCCGATTGCTTGCGAATGATCGTATCACTGATCTCGCGGCTGTAGCGAGTCCACTTGTCCTCATCGAGACGATACATCACCTGGGCATAGTAGTAATGGGCATAGTGCCAGTGACCAAAAGTCGACTGCATGCCGCCTCCGCCGGGCCAGATGTTCTTTTCGCAGAACGCAAGCATGTTCTTCACGTTCTCCCCTTCATACTCGCCCGAGTTGAACAGAGCCGCGACCGCAGCGGCTGTAATCGGAGGACGGGGTCCCCCTTGCCGCATGATGCTGTACTGCACGCCGCCGTCCTCGGTCGTGCAATCGGCGATGTACTGCTTTGCACGTTCGATGATGTCCGCAGGCACGGGGATGCCCGCGTTACGGCAGGCACGGAGTCCCTGCACCTGCGTAATGCACGTCGAGCCTTCGTCGAAGTTGTTCCCATCCTTCGCGGAGACATACCCCCATCCGCCTCGATCGGTCTGAGCGTAACCGCAGAATTCAACCGCCTTCGTCAGCACCCGCTGAATGTTTTCACGGCGCTCAATGTCCTCCTCCTCGCCGAAGACCTGCGAGAGGAACAACATCGAGAAGCCGTGACCGTACGTGTAGCGATAGTCGTCCTTGTAACCGATCAGCCCGTTCTCCTGCGACATGTCGAGCAGATAGTCGACCGCATCGGCGACGTTTTTCGCATACTTGCCTCGTGTGGTCGTCGACCCCTCCGCGAGCAGGGCGATCCCCGCCAGTGCGGTCATTGCGACCTTGTACTGACCGTTGTTCGCCTCCCAATGTCCCTGCCGTCGTTGCTCACGAGCCAGATAGTCGAGCGCACGGGACACCGCTTTGTCGACCTTGGGATCGCGACCCTGTGCGGAGGAACGTGAACACGGCACAAGCACAGACAGGCTCAGCACCACAACCATCAGCAAACGACGCATGTGCGACAATCCCTCAATGACGGATCAACGATGAGCGTGACCGTCCCGAGCGAAGTCATCGGCCAACGTCCTCGGCCTATTGTCGGAGGAAACGGCGATTTCGGCAACCGCGACTTGGCGCCTTTGCGTCAGGTAAATAATCGCAGGACGTCAATTCAGCGGCGGGAACTCGACTCCGTACTTCTCGCTCATCGCTCGTCGGACGCGCTCGCCGTCGGTGTTGATCTCGTTCACCTGCTTGGAAAGTGCCTTCTCAGCTGCCTGATACTTCCTGCCGGGAGCCCCTTGACGCTCCTCGGGCGTCGCCTTGGTCATCAAGTGCAGACCCTGCTCAGCGACGTCATGCCCCGCCTCGTACCACTTCGCCAGGTCCTCTCCCAATGCAGTCACCTTCGTGTCAACTCCCGCTGTCTCCAACTCACGAATGTTGGTCACGGCGAACTCAGCCGCCTGCAGGCGTGCATCGAGGAACCCACCCGCGTTCGCAGCTGTCACTCCCCCCACGGGCGCTGCACGCATGGCCGCTTCCTGGGCGATGATCGCATTCAACTCCGTCCAATAGACCAGTGTCGCATCACCGGGTGAGGTCGACTCAATCGGCGAGTCAGCAGTCGTGGTCGAAACAGGTTGTGTCTCCGGTTCGGTCGAATCCGGAGCTGGTTCAGCGATCACGTCGCTCTCGCCATCGGTGCCGGCAGTGTTTCGCAGGTCGGCCAGTTCCTTCTGCAACTTGGCGACCTTCAACCGCATCTTCTCGATTTCCAGTTCGCGCCCCAGACTGTCACTCTGTACTGCTTGCGGGGAAGGCGAAGCGACCGTGAGTGGTGCCTCGCTCGACTCAGTCGAGCAGGAGAACAATCCGCCCGACGAACTGGCTCGTCCCACGATGAAGATCGATCCGATCAGAATCCCCATGAGGAACCCCGTCCCGACCAGGGCCCACGTCACTTCGGAGAGTCCGGAGAAAATGCCGCTCGATGTTTCAGATGACTCAGCAGGCGATTCGAGTTCAAGGTCGGTCGGTTCGATGTGGTCAGTCATCAGTTCGTGTCGTAACAGATGAAACGGTTATGACTCGCAAGCACGGGAGTCAACAATTCAAGTCCTGCGAACTCTAGCTCGCTGGCAATGGCCGAGCCTTCAGAACTGCGCCTCGCCAGCGGAAAAACTCCCGTTCTTTCCGAGTCATCCGTCGCGCAGATCATCCGGTCGGCGACCGATCCTCGCTCAGCAGACGTGGGGCTTCCGACAAGACTTCACGCACAAGATGTCCCATCTTGGGATGGCTCGGCTCCATGTCGACCGTCAACCCCGCCTCACGAATCGCCTCACTGCAAGTCGGCCCGATGCTGCCAATTACACAGGCGTTCGCCGCTGCCATCCACTCCGTCTGCAATGACATCTGATCGGCGACCTGCAACACGTGCCGCACCTGTTGGGCACTCGTGAACAACAGCACGTCGAATGCCCCGTCGCACGTTTGTCTGATCGCGGACTCCAACAGTCCGACGTCGTCCGGCAATGTCCAACGGTAGACGGGGACAGACCTCACTGTCGCACCTCGCTCTCGCAGCCCTGCGTGCAGTTCGTCACTCAACTCCCCGTACTCCTGCACTCCGACCGTCTGACCCGTGAGATCGACAGCAGCCTCGTCGAGCGTCGCGAGTACTTCCCTCCAGGTGTTCGGCTCCGGGGCGCGATGATCAATGTGCACGCCCCACTTCCTGAGCACCGCGACCGGCTTGGGACCACGCACCACAATCACACAACGGTCGAGTGCTGCCAGTAACTCCTCCCTCGGATGCCGAGCCTCCCCAATCTCCAACAATGCCATCGCCCCGACGCCGGTCAGAAAGATGACCATGTCGATCTCACCACCCAGCAACTGCCCAGCGAAAGCAAACACCTCGCCATGATCGTCCGTCGCAACCTCCCGCATCGACGGAGCGACCGTCGGCTCGCCCCCATGCTTGCGAATAAGCGTCGCCATCTCGTCAGCTCGGCGGCTCTCGAAGCTACAGACACGGAGACGTATCGTTCTTTCGGAGTCAGACATGTTGGCATTCTTTGGGAGGGGATGTGTTTGTCGGGCGTCTTTGTGGAAAATGTCGAAATCCGAAATCGGAACGAAGAACGAATGTCGAAGCCCAGAATCCCTCAAGACAAAGCGGCTTGAGTCAGGAACCTCAGTCGCATCGACGCCCATTATCCCCAATACAGTGTCATTCGTGCGTCGGAATTCGGAATTCCTTCGTCATTGGGTATTTCGTCATTCGAGTTGCATGTTATCAATGTCCCACACACTCAACATCCGTCCGGTTCCCCGATATACTGAGCCGTTTGCACACAAATCATCAAGGAATTCCTCATGGCGGTTACAGCGGTCGTCGGGCTCCAATGGGGCGACGAAGCCAAGGGCAAAATTGTCGACTTACTCACCGATCAGCACGATTTCGTGGTCCGTTACCTCGGCGGGAACAACGCAGGCCACACCGTCATGTTCGGTGGGGAGACCTATAAACTCTCGCTGCTCCCGTCGGGCATCCTCCGCAAAGGGGTGACCAACGTCGTCGCGACCGGCGTCGTGATCAACCCGGCTGCCTTCCTCAGCGAAATGAAGTCACTCACCGACCGGGGCGTCGAGATCGGCGAACTGCTCATAAGCGATCGGGCGCACGTGATCTTCCCTTACCACAAGGCAGAGGAGGCTGTCCTCGAAGCGAGCCGCGGTGACGACGCCATCGGCACCACCATGCGAGGCATCGGCACCTGCTACCGGGACAAGATCGGTCGCACCCATGCGATCCGCATGGGCGATCTCTACCGTCCCGATTTCTTCCGTCAACGCCTCGATGCAGTCGTCTCGCAGAAGAACACCATCCTGTCCGCCCTCAATCCTATGTTCGAACCGCTCGACCCGAAGGCCATCTTCGACGAATACACCGGCTACGCCGAGCAACTCCGCCCGCATGTCTGCGACACGACTGCCGTGCTGCACAAGGCACTAAAGAACGGTAAGCACATGCTCTTCGAGGGAGCGCAGGGGAGTCTGCTCGACATCGATCACGGCACGTTCCCGTACGTCACTTCATCGAACAGTAGCGGATGCGGCATTCACGTCGGCAGCGGCGTCCCCGAGAGGGCCATCGACCGCATGATCGGTGTCGTCAAGGCCTACACCACGAGAGTCGGCGGCGGTCCATGTCCGACGGAACTCGACGATGACATCGGCCAGCACATCCGCGAAGAAGGCAATGAGTACGGCACTGTCACGGGTCGCCCCCGACGTTGCGGCTGGTTCGACGCAGTCGCCACCGGCTACGGCGCCCGTGTCAGCGGTGTTGACTGCCTCGCGGTGATGCTGCTCGACGTGCTCAGCAAACTGGACGAACTCAAGATCTGCGAGGCCTATGAAATCAATGGCGAACGCACGACTGACTTCCCCTCGCACGCCGACAACCTCGCCATCGCCAAACCGATCTACCGCACGCTTCCCGGCTGGAAAACCGACATCACCGGCATCCGCAAGCTCAGCGATCTTCCGAAAGAAGCCCGTGCCTACATCGACACGATCGCCGAACTGATCGAATTCCCGGTCGACATCGTCTCCGTCGGCCCCGACCGCGAACAAACCATGTTCGCCTGATCGTCGCCTTTACGCTGGGTGCCGGGGTCAGAAGCGAAGCGGATGGCCCCGCGCGAGTGAACTCACAATTCCAGGGCCATACGCTGCGCTCCTGACCCTGCCACCCCCAAAATGCGCTTCACGACTCCGTCGGATACCCCGCGTTCTTCCAGCCGCTCCAGCCGCCGTCCATCGAGATGACGTTGGCGTACCCCATCTTCTGCAGGGCGTCCGCTGCCAGGGCGGATCGAAATCCGCCTCCGCAGTAAAGCACAACCGTCGCGTCAACATCCGGGATCGCCTTCTCGATGTCCCTTTCGATGACCCCCTTGCCGAGATGAATCGCACCGGGCAGATGTCCGTTCGCAAACTCACTCTCTTCGCGGACATCGACCAGATGAAACGCCTCACCGGCGTCCAGCCGCGCCTTCACGTCGGCGACCTCACACTCAGCGACACGTGACTTCGCGTCGTTGACAATCTCCAGAAACCGTGGGCTATGTTGTTTCGCCATCTGTATTCTCCCTCGCATGTCCATCGTTTGTGTCACCACGCGAATATCGCTTGCGGATTAGCACCCGGGGTGCGTGTCGATCGCTCCTTCCCTGTCCGCTAAGCCGCAAGCGTTGATCGCATGTCCGATACAAAACGTTTACCGTTGAACCGCACCCAACTGTTGTTCACACGCGGCGACGACTGTCTTCTGGGCCGTGTCGACTTCCTCACTCGTCAACGTCCGATCGGGCGAACGGTATGCCACAGTCAGCACGTATGACTTCTTCCCGGTCGGAATCTGCTTGCCGCGATACTGATCGACAAACGACACGCCGTCCAGCAACGGGCCAGCCGAAATCTGGACGATCCGCTCCAACTCCTGCCAAGTGACAGAATCATCAAGGACGAAGTTCAGGTCCCGGTGCATGCTTGGATACTGCGGCAAGGACTCGTACTGCGGCGTGCGTTCGAGCAGTGCAATCAACGGAGCCAGTTCGATCTCACAAACCGTCACCGCATCACGCAGGTCGAGTTGGTCCGTCACGCTGCGATCGATTTCACCCAGCCAACCCCAATGCTCGCCGTTGAGCAACAACTCGGCTCCGCGACCAGCCGCGAACTGTGCAACGTCTACCGACTGTGCAGTAACGGTCGCCGAGCCATTGACCGCATGTGCGATCGCATCGACCAACCCGCGCAAGGTGGCGAACGAGTCCCCTGTGACGAGACTCAGCACCGTTGGCTGTGTCTTCGGGTCTTCCGGTTTCGCTGCGAGATAGACGTTGGCAATTTCAAACAGCCTTGCATTGAATGTCCCCTGACGTTCATTATCGCGACGACTAACGAGCAGGCTCGGCACCAGACTCTGCCGCAGTATGTTCTCATGCTTGCGGGATGAGTGTTCGACGCTCAGCGGTTCTGCGTCGCCACGCGGCGTGAACAGATCGAACGCCTCCCGGCTGACGAAGCTCATGGTGACGGCCTCATGGTAACCGGCAGCTGTCAACACGTCGCTGATACGATCGCGGACCACATCACGAGGCGTGTCAATTATGGCCACGACCGGGATGTCGATGTCCTCTGGCACCCGGTCGTACCCATGAATGCGGCCGATCTCCTCGATGAGATCACACTCGCGAGTCAGATCACGTCGCCACGACGGAGCGGTGAACGCGGCCATCTCATCGGATGCTTCGCCGACCGCTGTCATGCCCAGATCGGTGAGAATGCGCACGCACTCCTTCGGCAGAATGTTGATGCCGAGCAAACGTGAGATTTGATCGAACCGCAGGATGACCGCGTCCGGCTCCCACTGTGGGATCTCGCCGGCGATCACCGGCTCATCGAGCAGGATGCCGCCCGATGTGGCGAGGATCAACTCGCTACAGCGATTGGACGCCCACAGGAGTTGTTGTTCGTCCACCCCTCGCTCGAAGCGGTAGGTCGAATCGCTGAACAGGCTGAGCTTGCGTGCTGTCCCTCGAATGGACAGCGGTGCGAAGTTCGCCACCTCGATCAGCACGTTCTGTGTCCGGTCACTGATCTCCGTCGAGGCGCCCCCCATCACGCCGCCGATTGCGACCGGGTTCTCGGCATCAGCAATGACGCACATGTCGGTCGTCAGCGGATACGTCTTGTGATCGATCGCCTCGATCGTCTCCCCCTCTCGCGCCCGACGCACGACGATGCGGTTCTCCTTCAGCTTGTCGAAGTCGAAAGCATGCAACGGCTGCCCGCACTCCAGCAGCACGTAGTTTGTGATGTCGACGATGTTGTTGATCGGCGTGATGCCGACCGTCCGCAGACGCGATGCGATCCACTCCGGACTCGGCCCGACCGTCACCCCCTTGATGACCCGCGCCACATACTGCGGGCAAAGGTCCGGGCATTCGATCTCAACAGACGTGACGTCAGCCGTCTTCTCGGCCCCGGTCGACACGTCCGCCTCGGGAATCGTCAACGGTTGCCCAAACAACACACCCACTTCCCGAGCGACACCGATGTGCCCCAAACAATCGGGCCGATTCGACGTCACCTCAAGATCGATGGCGGAATCACCATCGACGACTTCGACGCCTTCGAGGTTGAGCCCACTCATCGTCAGTTTGTCGGTCAGTTCCCCGAGCGGCATGTCGAGGGAGACATATTCGTTGAGCCAAGTCTGTGAAACGATCATAGGGGTTGAGTATTCGTGCGTAGATTGTGCTAGAAATCGGCCGCTTCAACCGAGTCATCCGCAATCCAGATTAAAAACGATTCCAAATCTTTGAATCGCATTTCTGATTGACCTGAGTAACACCACAACTCAGGTTCTGAATCAGTAGAATTGGATGGCCATACGAGAAATGTGTAATCGCCTTGAGCATGGCTTCCGACCGAAAAGACAGATAACCGATTCAATGGTATCGTGGCTGGTGCAGATCCTTCCCAATACTCTTTTTTGGAACGAAAGTGTTTTCGAAATTGACGGTTTCGCGTAACGGTTTCCATCTGCGAAAGTGACAACCAAACTTCCCCCAAACGGCGCCAACGACCGCAAAACCGAAAGCGGCTTCGAAGCATTGCTGACATCGGTCGTTGAGTTTGAGAGTCGAGGGTAGGAACGCGACCGAGTGTATCGGATTCAGAAAGTGATTGGGTAAATGATTGAGTCTCGTCCCCACTTTTTTCGAGTAACCTGTTGACTCTTTTGCAGGCGATTGGAAAGTCATCCTTGAGTCTTATGAGCAATTCTTCAATACGTCGTTCGACAGTCAACACTTTCATCGCTCAAGCACACTCCATGCAGGCTCATCAATATCCGCTCGAACGGGCATCCACAACAGGGCGACATTCTCAATGTCGATGTCTGATTTGCGGGGTTTGATTTCGTAGGGTTCGATCTCGATTGTTTCGGCGTCGAATTCGGCTTTGATCTGATCGATGGCTTGTTCCAGTTCGGACTCGAGTTCCTCTTTCTCTTCCAGTTCGGCTTCGAGCTTTTCCTGGGCGAGTTTGATATCCGCAGCCTGTTTAGAGGCTCGCGAGTGAGCACGCATTGCGGAGCCGGCTCGGGAGACGCTGGTGGCACTGGCCAATTTGCGGCCGAACAGGGCACCGAGAATCGACGTGCCGGTCGTGACCCACGCGGATTGTTTCGCGGCAGATGCCTGTTCCTCTTCGGTCGCCACGCGGTGCTCGGCTCGCATGATCGACTCGTCCTGCTTCTCGATTTTCGACGCGTACTTGGCCCGGATCTTTTCAACTTCGAGATCTCGCATCTCGCGGGCGTCTTGCCTGAGTTCGACGCGGAAGTCCCCTTCGCTCTGACCGCATTTGGAATGCTTTTCCAGTTTCGGACAGTGGAACAGGGTGACACGCTCGTTGCGGTAGAGTTCGTCTTTGAGGGCCGTCTTCCATTTCGTGTACATGGCCGACTTGGTGAGATCGCTCGGTAGTTCGACGAAGCCCTCATCGGGGAGTGGATCCCGGTCGAGATCGTTCGCTGCCAACGGAAGTGACTCTGCGTCCGGCCACGGATTGGCACGCATGCGACCGGCTGCCGTGACATAGCGGAACACAGTCTGCGACTCGCTGACGTTCGCTTTGCTGTCCTCAAAATGCACGCGTCCATACCCCACGATTGCCGGCTCATAACGAATTGGCGCCTCACGAGGCACGTTGCGGTCGATCGGCAGATAGACCTGATCAATCTTCGAGGACAGAACCGGCGGACGGGTCTCCAGCCCGGGATCGACGGACGTCGCAGCTGCGGGTGTCGACGGGGCGACCGGAGCGGCAGCAGCAGTGGCAGTCGGTATGACCGGTGTCTGCGGAATCGCCAGCTTGCGGTCGGACATCAATCGGACGATCTGCTCACGAGTCATCGGACCGCTGAGGTATGACAGAGCCCACCGCGTCTGAAACACGCAAGGCTCGTCCTCGTGTACGTTGTTCAGCAGAAAGACCCGACTGCCGACGCCGGAGAGAATCTGCTCCATCCGGGCCCGATCGAACTGCACCCCCGCGTTGGCCGAGGCCCCTTCGAGTCCATCGAGCACGCGCATTTTATCCCGTTCGGTCTGCAATCGTCCGAGGAACCACGTGCCCGCATTGGACAGCGCCTTGTAGTCGAGGTCGACCGGGTTCTGGGTCGCGAGGATCAATCCAAGGCCGAAAGCTCGGGCCTGTTTGAGGAGCGTCAAGAGGGGCATCTTTGAGGGAGGGTTCGCCGTTGGCGGCAGATAGCCGAACACCTCGTCCATGTAGAGCAGGGCACGCAGGCTTGATGTGCCCGACTGCGAACGCATCCACGCGATCACCTCGTTGAGCAGAATCGTCACGAAGAACATCCGCTCCTGATCGGAAAGATGGGCGATCGACAACACGGCGATCCGCGGCTTGCCTTCGGGGGTGTAGAGCAGCCGTTGAATGTTCAGTGGCTCTCCCTGCATCCAACCGGAGAAGCCGGGCGACGCGAGGACGTTGTTCAGCGTCATCGCCAGTTGCATGCGGTCCTCGGGCGGGAAGATCTGATCGAGGTCCATGATGCCGATCTTCTGGAAGGGCGGCGACTGAATCTCGTAGATCAGCGAGGCCATGTCGAGGTTCTTGCCGGCTCGCCAGGCGTGATCGAGGATGTTCGACAACAGAATGTGCTCGCGGCTGCGAATCGGGTCTGCGTCGAGATCGAGCAGCGTGCAGAGTCCCGAGGCAGCACCGCTGACGCGCTCCCGCATCGCATCCATGCTGTTCAGCACGGCAGCGGGCGGGGCATCGAGCGACTTGAGCACCGTCAGTGGCAAACCGGCATCCGAGCCGGGTGTGTAGATGGCGACGTCCGCTGCGTCTCGCAACTTGCGAATTCGATCGGGTTCCTGTCCCCAGTCAGCAAGACCCCGCTCCCACAACGACGCCCGGTCGGCTGCGAACTCGTCCTGCGTCATGCCTTTGCGGGCAGCCTCGTCCTTTTCGACCCACGGCCTGAAGTCGCTCGGCTGCAGGTCCGGGAAGTTGAGCATCAGGTTGCCCATGTCTCCCTTGGGGTCGATGACGATGGATGGGATGCCATCAATGGCCGCCTCTTCAAGCAGCGTGACACCGAGCCCCGTCTTGCCACTCCCTGTCATGCCGACGATGACCCCGTGCGTGGTGAGGTCCTTCGAGTCGTACAACACAAGGTCGTCACGAATCTCACCCGCGTGCATGTCGAACGACTTGCCGAGATAAAACGCACCGAGTTTTTCGTAGTCGATCATGGTGGGTGATGAGTTCAGGGTTGAGGCTTGAGAGCGTCCCTCTCCCTCCGGGGGAAAGGGGGGATCTGCGTCGCAAGTTCCGTGTGGACAGCACGATAGTTGACGGTTACAACGCACGCAAACCTGTTGTGTGACCGTGAATTCAATGGCGCCGACAGAGTATGGACTTATTCAAAGTTGTCAGTTCGGAGGACACACGATGACTCGATTCTTGATGCTCGCACAGGATGCCGGGACCGCAGAGGGCGATGCGGCGGAGACCCCAGTCACGCTGACGACGCCAGAGGATGCGGTGTCGCAGTTGACGGCCTTCAAGGATCAAGCGATCGACTACTTGCAGACGCACGGGCCACAACTGTTGGTCAACATCGTCTCGGCGATCGTGATCTACTATGTGGGGAAGATCATCGCGGCCATCCTGACGCGAATGCTGGGACGAGTGCTCACGCGGGCCAAGATGGACGACATGCTGGTTCGTTTTCTGACGAACATCATCTATTACCTGTTGCTCGCCGTCGTCGCGATGGCAGCGCTCGAGCGATTGGGCGTCGAGACGACGTCCTTCGCTGCGGTGCTTGCAGCAGCTGGCTTTGCGATCGGGATGGCCTTGCAAGGTTCGCTGGGGAATTTTGCGGCCGGGGTTCTGCTGGTCGTGTTCCGCCCATTCAAGCTGGGCGACACCATCGAAGCTGGAGGTGTCTTCGGCACGGTTGAGGAGATTGCGTTGTTCAGCACGATCCTCAAGACACCCGACAACCGACGTGTGATCGTCCCCAACGGCGAGATCACGAGCAACGTCATCACGAACAACTCACACAACCCCACACGCCGCATCGATCTGGTGATCGGTTGCGGGTATGGCGACGACTTACTGGCTGTGAAGTCATTCCTCAACGACGTCATTGAGGAAGACCCCCGCATCCTCGACGATCCGGAGCCGACCGTCGCCGTCAGCGAACTGGGCGAAAGCAGCGTCAACTTCATCGTCCGTCCCTGGGTCAAGTCGGAAGACTACTTCACCACCAAATGCGACCTCACCGAACGCATCAAACTCGGCTTCGACCAGCGCGGCTTCAACTTCCCGTTCCCGAGCCGGGATGTGTATACACACGCGATCAAGTGAGAGGGCACTGCTCAGTTCGGCAGTAACGAACTCGCCGTGAGACTCGGATCGACACCGCGTGAGCAATGTCGACAATCGACTCCTCCACGACCAGAGCAAGTAGGGCATTTAGTAGGAAAGAATTTGTTTACGTAGACCTTCTGACCGTTGGCTTGAGTGGAATGATAAACGCGTTTCTTCGTCTGCACAGTTCCTTCATGGCAATCTCCACGCGGACAGGGAACTATTCCTCGCCCCGAACAGACTGTGCAGGACCGGTCGTGAATGACGGGGGTATTTTGAGAAACATCTGCCTCAAACCCAACGTCTGCGCTCTCTCTGAAGACAAGAACACGGACAGTCGACGGACTGACTTGTGCGTCGACTTCGGACCATTTTAGCTCTCGCTCATTCTCTGGATTCCTGAACTCGAAGTCTGGCAACGCAGATTTGACAAATGTCACGACGTCGTTGGACGTAACCCCTCCAGCGTATCCAGCAAAGTATTTGACTGTAGCAACCGCGACGACTGTTCCCGTCTGATCACAGATCGGACCACCACTATTCCCGGGATTGATGTTGGCGTCAAACAGCAGCATTCCATCATTCACTGGTTCGGGCAGACCGGTCACAATGCCTTGAGTCGACTTTAGTCCGATGCCGACATGTTGAGTCAGGGGGTATCCAAGCAAGAGTACACCACTGCCTCGAAGAGTCGGACCGTCTTGTAACGCCAATCTTGGAAGGTCAAGAGACGGGCAGTGAAGGAGTGCGAGGTCCTTTGATTTGGCAACAGCAACTATCGTTGTATCAGCGTCCCGCACCTGATCAGGATCATTCGGATCCACAATCCGCGTCGCATCGACTCGACCCAATCTTTCATCCTCAATCACGTGCTTATTGGTGATGAAGTACCCGTCACCAATCGCAAAGCCTGTTCCACCGCCGACATTGATTAAATGACCGTGCCGCAGGGGTTGTTTCGGAGCCTTCTCGTCCTTTGGAAGCACGGGAGGGAGCAGCAACCATCCCACAGAATTATTGGCGGCCTTGGTCTTGCCATTGGTCGTTAGATCCGAGTACAGCTCTGCAAACCGGGACACGAGTCGTGAATTGAGAACAATCTTCCCTTGCGCAGATTCCTTTATGACGCGTCCCAAATTCTGACCAACGACGGGTGCGCTGGGTGCCGTTTCACCAATCTCCCTCCAGTGATTCAATGCTGCACTGTAATCCTTCAACTTGACCTCGACGACCGCCAGATTATTGAGCGCAGAGAGGTGCCCAGGACTCCGCGCGAGAACAGTCTTGAAGTGCTTCTCTGCTTTTTTCGGAAGCGGGTCAGCGAGCACGTGTAACAATCCCAACACAAAGTCGGCTCGAATACCGTTCTGGTCAACCAGACTCGCCCTAGTCAAAAGGCTGTGAGCCTCAGCCCAATTATCCAAACGGACGAATTCAATCGCTTGATCAACGAGTTCGTCTGCCTGCTCAGATGCTTGTTCCGCTTCCTCCTTTGTAACCCATCGAGTTCCATTACGGAACAATTCCTCGCTCGCACGCTCCTTCCATTTCTCGTGCCTGGGTGTGAAACGTTCCAGCTGCTCGTCAGAAAGCGTGTGCCGCTCAATGAACTCATCAAAGAGAGCAAGACCAACCGTTGCATCGACACACTTTCGAGCATCCATGATGAGCTTAGAAAGCTCTTCGTCTGAAGCAGGAACGGGTTCAACTGGCCTGCCGTCTCCAGGAATTTCGACGACAATCGGCTCAAGCTCCTCAACAGGTGGATCTGATTCGTCATCTGTGTCTGAAAACGCTGGTTTCAATCCAAGAGAACTCTCCTCAACCACATCAGCCGATTGCTGAGGAGCGTCAACAATCGCTCTTTCTGCTGGCTCTGCTTCGGCAGAACGACTGGCAACGGACTCTCTCGATTGTTTTCGCGCGGTCCTAATCTCTTCCAGGAGACGGATTGCTTTTCCGCGATCAGTCGTTTCCTGGATTTGCAACCCTGCAGTCAGGATCTCCTCTGCCTGATCAAACTCTTCAAACTTGAAATGAACTCTCGCAAGTTCTGTCGCATGCGAGAGCCGTAGATTAGCGTCATCAACCTTCGATACCTGAGGTTGCTCTGCCGGTTGATCAGTTTCTTCTGAAAGAGCGAGAGCACCACCAGTTGTTCTGCGCTCGGAACAGCCGACCGAGATCACACATATGAGTACGAGTGAGAGGAGAGTTCGTAGGTGGAGTAGCGCGACTGCGTTCATTATTGGCCCCTAATTAAATGAAGAGCTTACTCATTTCCTGTAGGGTGTTCAATAACCTGAATGCGGATGTCGCGCCAGTGGACTTGTTTGCCGACTTTGGACTCGCTGTTGCCGATGCCGTGGACTTGGAGGGCGATGATGCCCTTCGGGGTCATGTCGTCCTCGAAGTCGGCGCGGAGTTCGCCGTTGAGGTAGGTCCTGATGGAGTTGCCTTTGCATTCGATGCGAGTGAGGTTCCAGCCGTGGACGTTGGTGAGTTTTTGACCTTGGGTTGAGAACTCGGTCCCTTCGCCGCCAAGGAGTCCGGGGTACAGCCAGCCGCGGCGAGCTTCGTCGTAGACGCCGACGGACCACATGCGGTTGCGTTCCGGTTCGACGTCAATCTCGGACTGATAGCCATGCACGCGGTCAGCAGGAACGCTCTTCGCCTTGCCGTCTTTGCCCGTGATTTCCGTGTCTTCGTCGAAGAACTGGCTGCGGAACTGAATCCCCGAATTGAGCACGGGATCAACCTTCCACCAGCACTCAAAGATGAAGTCGCCGTACTCCTCGGTCGTGCAGAGGAAGCTGTTGCCCGTGTTGGGAACGGACGTGCCGACGATGCAGCCGTCTTCGACCGTGTACTTCGCCTCGCCGCTGTGTTGCTCCCAGCCGTTGAGTGTTTCGCCGTCGAACAACGATTGCCATTGTGGCTCGGACGTGTCTCCTGCACGAAGAAATTGTCCTTCCGCGACGACAACGAACAGGGCACAGGTGCAAGTCAACAGGCGAACGTAGCGATGCAACATCGATGGATTCTTTCTATCAGCAGGGCTGGCGTCGAGTGAGACATTTTGCGGTTCTATCTTGTCGTGGATTGTGTCGCTTGCCAAGGCGCAGACAGAGTCAATCCCAACTTCGCAAGTTGTCGGCTTCCACTGTTGACGCGTCGGGCGAGTTGCGTTCAAATTTGATGAAGAGAGTCACCGGTCGATCGACCCACACTTTGCCATGATTCATTCTGCTGGCTTTGTGATTTTCGTTGGGGCCAAATTCATTTCACTGTCATCGACCGACACTCGTTCGAAAGGCGATTCATGCCCACAGCAACATGCGACCTGTGTGACCAGACTGCCGTCATTCACGAAACGCTCACACGAGCTGGCGTCGTGAAGCTTCGGCATCTGTGTCGAAGTCATGGATTGGGTCTCTGGCGGTCGGCTGTCGACCCCGCGATTGAACAAGCCGCCCACGCGAAAAAGAAATCGACCTACAAGACTGTTCCGAGCAATGCTCCGGTCGAGTTCCGGCGACATCGTGCTGAACATTGACGTGCCCTGACCGAGGGCAGAGCCATCAACTCTATCCTCTTGCTCTGATATCCGGATCGATCAGGGGTTTGTCGATTCTTCGTCGTCGCTGGACGCAACGGGCTTTTCGACCGGATCGACTAACGCGATGACTGTCTGTCCTGGCTTGGGATTCACTTTTTCGTCGACGGTCACGACGTTCAGTTCCTGAGTCTCGCTGATCACGAAGAGCAACAACGCGGTGCCTTGGTATTGCCGCTGGAACGCTGTGTAGTCGAACTCATCGGTCAGCTTCGTCGTTTTGATGATCGCACCTCGCTCGAAACGCGAGTTGAGAGCTCGGTTGGTGATGTCAGCGCCGAAGAGAAATCTCGCCCGTACGCTTTGGGGTGCGTGCTCCTCACTTTCGGAACGTCGCTGCGGGAACATCTGGTACACCTCAGCACGGCCGAACAAGCCTCTCAAATGGATGGCCGCGAGTGAGTTCACTTCGTCGTTCGGCGTCATCGCGAGAAAACGTCCGATGCCACCAAGGTTGATCCGTTCCAATAGGCGCTCGGAAAGGACATTGCCTTCGCAAGTGGGGAGACCTTCCATGCGGGCCGCCCGGATGTTCCAACGATTCACATCGACGAGCATGACCTGAAATCCTGCCTCCTTGAGTGCGTGGGCGATGGCACGCACGCCCGCATGCGCGCCGGCGATGAGTAACCCCTGCGGGTTCTCGACCGCCAGCCCCAGTCGTCTCGCGAGAGGATACGCGGTAAACCCGTAGACACACACCGTGCCGATGATGATGAGAAATGTGGCCGGCACCAACCCGGTCCCGTCGTCGCCCATACGCAAAGCGAACACCGACGAAACCGCAGCGGCGACAATGCCTCGTGGTGCGAGCCACGACAGCAGAACCTTCTCCTGCCACTTTAATCGTGACTTCAAGGTCGACAACCAGACGGACACCGGACGCACGACCAGAATCATCCCCAACAGGAACACAACTCCTCTCCAACCCAGCGTTGAAAAGGCATCCATGTCGAGTCGGGCTGAGAGGAGGATGAACAGCGTCGAGATGAGCAGGACGCTGAGGTTCTCCTTGAACTCCAGAATGTGTTCGATGTTGACTCCGCGACTGTTTGCGAGCACGACGCCCATCACCGTCACGGCGACGAGACCGCTTTCGTGCTGGAAAAGGTTCGACGCTGTGAACGCCGCGACAACGAACATCAGTGTGATCGGATTCTGCAGATGGTCCGGCAGCAAGTGTCGTCGCAGCAAGACAGCAAGTGCCATCGCGGCGACAATGCCGATTCCGCCGCCGGCGACAATCGTCTTCAACAAACCGATCGCCGCAGCCGTCCCGGCTCCTTCGACGGCTGTCATGGTCCCACCGGTGAGCCATGTCGTCCGAGCCTCAGCCCCCGCCTCGAAGACGAGCACCGCCAGCACGGCACCAATCGGATCGATGACGATCCCCTCCCACCTCGCGATCGAACCGACGCGGCCAATCGGACGAATCTGGCGGAGCAGGGGACCAATCACCGTGGGTCCCGTTACAACGAGAATGGCTCCGAGCAACATCGCCTTGAGCCAACCGAAGCCAAGCGTCAGGTACGCCAACAGCGTTGCACCGACCCAAGTCACGAGTACGCCGATTGTCAGAAGACTCAACAGCGAGTTGCCGATTTCGCGGAGTTCGCGAAACCGCAGGTTCAGGCTTCCCTCGAAAAGAATGACCGCGACGGCCAGCGACACCGCGGGAAAGAGCACGTCGCCGAGCATCTCATCCGGCCGCAGGAACCCGGTCACCGGACCGGCAATGATCCCAAACCCGAGAAGAAACAGAATCGAAGGGAGCCGCAGCCACGACCCGATCCACTGGGCTGCCATGCCCAATACGAACAGAGCCGCGAGGGCAACTCCCAGAATCTCGCCGTGTTCCATAAATGGTGCGATCGAATGTCGACAGGAATGAATGGCGGCAAGTTATCACTGTGGTCATCCGCTCCACAACTCACCGAGCAACGAGCGCCTTCATCTCACGAACGGCTTGCGTGAAACCGACCATCACGGCTCGTGCCACAATGCTGTGGCCGATATTGAGTTCGCACAGGTCGGGAATGTCAGCAATGCGGCTGACGTTGCGGTAGGTGAGGCCGTGCCCCATGTGAAGCACGAGCCCCTGACGAACCGCATGTTCTCCCGCCTTCACAAGGGTGAGAAACTCCCGTTCCCGAGTCTTCTCGTCCTCAGCATCCGCATAACGGCCTGTGTGGAGTTCAACGGCGGAGACTGCCAACTCCTTCGCAGCGTCGATCTGCCGTTCGTCCGGATCGATGAACAAACTCACCTCGACGCCCCCTGCGGTCAGCCGCTCTGCACAGGCTTTCACGCGATCACGATTGCCGATGACGTCCAACCCACCCTCGGTTGTGACCTCCTCCCGCTTCTCCGGCACCAGCGAGACCTGCCCCGGCTGCACCTCCAAAGCGATGTTGGTCATCTCATCGGTCGCGGCCATCTCCAGATTGATTTTGACCTGAACGGTCTCCTTCATCACCCGGACATCCCGATCCTGAATGTGCCTGCGGTCTTCTCGAAGATGGAGCGTGATCCCGTCCGCGCCTCCCAGTTCAGCCAACACGGCTGCCCAGACCGGGTCCGGCTCGATCGTCCGCCGGGCCTGACGAACGGTTGCTACATGATCGATGTTGACGCCCAGTGACGGCATGGGGGAACTCCTGCTGATGATGGAGAGTCGAGTGTTGAGAGTTGAAGGGACTTGGTCAAGAGCGGGGTTGCCCGGCTGACGCGGTTGTGACATCGTACGCTCGAATCAGGTTCGGCCATCGCTGGAGTCGCGGAAGTGCCCACAGAGCAAATCTTCATCGGCCTCGTCACGTCGGCGCTCTGCGGCATCGGCCTGTACCGCGAGTTCTGGTTCCTCACCGAGACGAACAAGGGCCGGTGGCTCGTCGAGAAGTGCGGACTGACGAGTGCCCTGTGGATCCTGCGTGGACTGTTGACGCTCGGCGTGATTTTCGGCCTGTCCCTTGCGATGGGCATCATCAACCCGGTCCGCTGGTAATCACCATCTACGCTTGCGGTTCCGCTCGAACTACCGCGTCGGGTTCTCGTACCAGATGACGCCGAGGTTGTCCCGTTCCTCGCAGGTCATCACGTCGAGGTCGCCGTCCGCGTCGAGGTCCAGGACTTCCATGCGGTCGAACTTCACGCCTCGCTTGTCACCGCTGATGGGGTGCATGTCCCAGTCGCCTGTCAATCCCCTTGTGGCTGACATCCAGAACACCCCATGTTTGTTCTCGGAATGTTCCGTGGAAACGATGAGGTCGGATCGACCATCGAGGTCAACATCTGTCACGACGACCGCTTTGCCGGTCCCACAGTTGTCGGGCATCGGGATGGCCCGAGTCTCCCATGAGTCAGCATCGGCTCCTCTGCAAAACCCCCGCACTCCCGATCCGCGAACAGGAACGAGGACGTCGTCCCGTCCGTGATGGTCCAGGTCTCCGGTCCCGAGGAACATCACTTCGAGGTCAGTCCCGCCGATTGTGTGCACAGGCCAGTCGTCTCCAGCATTGCCCGTGTTCTCCAGCCACTTCACGCCGCGCGTTGCCTGACGTCGATCTGTGTACAAGACGTCCGCATCACCATCAGCGTCCATGTCGATTGCTCTCAGCGACATGATCCAACCGGCATCGACAAGAGGCGTCAGTGTCCACTGTGAAACGTTGCGGGGGTCGGCACCGGGAGTGAGGCGACTGACGGTTGCGCCATCTCCTTTTGAACCGACAATGAGGTTGACCGGTTCGTTCGTCTCAGATGAGTCATTGCCGAACGGCAGGCAGAACATCCACATTTGTTGACCAGCCGTGACGGGGATCGCTTCGGTTCGCCAAGCCTGAGCATCCCAATACCGTGAGACATCGTGCGGTGCCCAATGGACATAGACCGTCCGCGCCTTCCCTTCGCAGCAGCTGATCACGTCCATCGCACCGTCGTGATCCACGTCGACCAGCACCGCATCCTCGGGTGACTTGACCTGTCCGACTTCGACCGACGGCCACATTCCTTTCGCCTGCTTCGGCCCCGGATTGCGGTAGACACGAATCACGCCCCCCTCTTCCCAACCGGTGGCGACGTCCAGCAGTCCGTCACCGTCCACATCGGCCAATCGCACTCCGTCGGCCCCGCGAGACGTGTTGTCGATCGTGTGCATGGTCCATGCGGATTCTTCGGCTACAACGTATGTGGTCACGAGGGTCCAGAGAAAGCCAACTGTGACAGACTTGAGCAGACAAGACATGTGTGACCTGATCAGGATAATGAGGAGTCGATCGAGAGAACGTGATCGTGTGAAACCGAACTGGTGGAGGTGAGAACCCGATTCACATTCTCCCAAGCCGACAGCTTTGCTGTCGGACGCCGATTGAGAAATCTGTCATCAACCACATCAACCAGAATTGAGTGCCAGGGAGTCATCGTTCGACGGCGAAAGCCGTCGGCTTGGGAAGGTCCTGTCAATCCAAATGACAGCCAAGTCAGGCGGACACCACCTCTTCAACCACTCCTGACTCTGTCATCGTTACCTTGTACGCGCTGGCTGATTCGTCGATTCTGACGATCTGGTGAAGGGCCGTGTCAACGTAATGCACGCCAACGCAGTCGTCGATCGCGATGCCGGGTTGAATGCGGTCTTCCGAAAGCAAGCGATGATATTCGGGACGGCGATCCGCCTCGCCGTTGAAGTGGGGGCAACAGCTGCCGGGGAGAAAGCCGAGACATTCGAGTGACTCCAGACGACCTGCGTACGAGTCGGTCACTCCTTGCTCGAACCAGCAGATGGCTCCTGCACTCCAGCCGCAGAGAACCGTCCCGCGTTCCCAGGCATCACGGAGCAGGGCGGGTAAGCCCCACTCTCTCCAGACTGCAAGCATGCTCTTCGTGTTTCCGCCACCAACGAGGATCACGTCCTGTGCGGCGACCCACTCTGCGACATCCGGTGTTCGTGCGAAGAAGGGGAGATGCGACGGCTCACACTCCAGCCCGGATGCGATCTGCCCGAACCTCTCGACATACTCCTGCGCATCTCCGCTGGCGGTGGCAATGAAACCCAATCGGGGCCGCGGCCGTTCGGAGAGTCGCAGACAATAGTCGATCAGCGGTCCGTTGTCGCGGTCACGGCTGAGCCCCCCCATCGCGACGATGTGACGGTGATCCGGCATGAGCCTCTTGCGTCAGGGCGTGAGTGTCACTGCGACAGGAACAGCGAGCGGTCCGATTCGCGGATGATGTCCATCACGGTTCCGCCAAAGAACCAGCGGGCGAGGCGACCGTGATCGCTGTTGCCCAGCACAATCAGATCAGCTTCGGACTCGACCGCGTGCGGCAACAGAGACTGATTCATCGGTCCTTGGAGAACGCGACATTGTGGCTCGACGCCATGCCTGCGGCAGTAGCGGGTTGCCTCGGTCATCAGCCTTTGACTCCGCTCGTCGTCGCTGAAACAGACGATCTCGGTCATGGCATCGGGGCAAATCTTCAACCGAACGAATTGCTTGAGCGTCCGGGCCGAGTCGGTGGCACCACTCAAAGTGGCAAGAACCCGCTTCACGGGTCGAAACTCATCCGAGACGGCCAGAACGGGTCGTACTCCCTGTTCGACCATACGAATCAGTTCCTCGCTCCCCGACTCCAAACTCGTGTCCTCGAATGACAGATTGGTGCCGCAAATGAACAGGTCGTAGAACTGAAATTCGTCGACGGTCTCTGCCATCGAGTCCCGTTCGCGCTCGACGATCTGGAACGGAATGCCCTGTCGCGAGCAGTGAGACCGCAGTTCATCGACGGCAGCCATCATGGTTTCGCGAGCGTCGATCACACTCTGCTGGCGCAGCTGTTTCGCCCAGCGAGCTGCTGCGATGGCCTTACGTTTGCCGGTCGAAACGGCTCCGTCCTCGCCCGTCTCAACAATTGCAGTCACTTCCGCCTGGTGACGGCGGGCGACATCAGTCGCCTGCTCCACGATTCCGCGGACACGCAAGGTATCACTGAGATCGACCAGAATACGTTTGATCATGGGAGCAACCTCGACAGGTGGGGAGTTGAGAGAGTTTTCGGCAATGGCGACCTGCAAATGCGACGTTGAAAGAGAGCGACCCCTCTCTCCAGGCACGGCGCAGTGTCTTTCGGAGGATCAGAAATCGAGTTGACGCATGAAACAGCGAGAGAAATGACCAAGTTCCAGTATGCACTTTCCTTCATCAATTCTCAATCAGGATTTGGCAATTCGCAGGCGATTCACGTGGTTGCAGAGGACCCCGGTAGCCGCTATTCTCTTGGGCTTCCAGATTTACGCGGAATTCGACCACCCGATGGGGGTCGCCTGCAAACCTGATGGGTATTGACGATGAGTGACGATATTACGATTGCGGCTGAGCCGCGTGCCAAACTGGGGAGCACCGCTGCTCGCCGACTGCGTCGCGATGGCCGCATCCCGGCGAATGTCTTTGGCCACCATCAGGATCCACTTGCGGTCAGCATCGAAGTAGACGCGTTTCGTCCGGTGCTGGCGACCGGCCACAAAGTCGTCGACCTGAAAATCGAAGGACGGTCCCAGAAGGCTCTCGTCCGCGACGTCCATTGGGATACTTTCAGCACCGAGATCCAGCACATCGACTTCCAACGGGTCGATGAAACGGAAAAAATGATCGTGGAAGTGCCCATCGTGTTGCGAGGGAATCCACAGGGCGTCCTCGACGGTGGCGTTCTCGACCATCAGTTGCACACCCTCGAAGTCGAAGCGACTGCCATCAGCTTGCCGGACAAAATCGAAATCCGCATCAATCACCTTAACATCGGCGACGTGATTCACGTCTCCGATGTCACGAATCTCCCCGAGGGGGTGACGATGCAAAGCCCGGGCGAATTGGTCGTCGTTCAAATCAACGAAGCCGTCGAAGTTGAGGACACGGAAGAATTGGGAGACGAGGCGGCTGCAACGGAGCCGGAAGTCATTGGGGCCAAGCCTAAGGACGACGAAGAGTCGGGCGATTAGCCGAGCGGGCTTAACCGTTCGGGTGGCCGTTTGATGGACAGTGTTTCGCCATAAAGATCATGGTTTCGCCATGAAGATCGTGGTCGGACTCGGTAATCCGGGCGCAAAGTACGACGGCACACGCCATAACGTCGGCTTTGATGTCCTCGACACGCTCGCCCAGAAGTATCTGGCCGACCCGCCACGATCGAAGTTTGAAGCGGAAATGACCGAGGTTTCCATCGGTGGCGAGCGATTGCTGCTCGTCGCCCCGCAGACGTTCATGAACCTGAGTGGTCGGGCCATCCGGCAGGTGATGGACTTCTACAAACTTGAAATCGACGATCTGCTTCTGGTCTGCGACGACCTCAACCTCGAACATGGACGCCTTCGTCTGCGGGCGTCCGGGTCGGCCGGCGGTCAGAAGGGCCTGCAAAACACGATCGATCAGTTGGGGACGCAGAAGTTTGCTAGATTGAGAATTGGCATTGGCCGACCTCCTGGACGAATGGATGCAGCGGCGTATGTGCTCAAACGATTCTCAGCGGCCGATCGGGAGACAATGGACGTCACGATCCGTGAGGCTGCGGATGCCGTCGTCCTCTGGGCGACGCAGGGGATTCAACAAGCCATGAACACCATCAATGCCTCTCCCCCAGCGGACGAAAAGTCGTCGACTGGGACCGGGACGTCCGAAGAATCGCCGAACGAGGGCAATTCGGACTGAAATTGATTGCAAATTCGCCCAGAATCGCTACAACTGTCGGTTCGACATTCTGTGCGCTAGGCCCTCGCGACGAGGGCATTTTTTTCAGTTCAAAACCATCGGGAGTGTGTGTTGGCTCAGCGGAACTACGAGTGCATGTTCGTCCTCAACAGCGGAAGGTACGCCAGCGATCCGGCAGCAGCGGATGCGAACCTGACCGAGATGTTCGAGCGACTGGGAGCAGAGATCGTCGCCCGAAGTCCGTGGCAGGATGGCAAACTCGCTTATCCGGTCAACGGCCATCGCAAGGGGCTTCACTATCTCGTCTACTTCAGAATGGACGGCAGCCAGGGAACGGAGATGAACCGGCTGTGCAAGCTGAACGATCTCATCCTGCGTCACATGGTCATTGAGCATTCGGACACATTGTTCGAGATGCACTCCGGAGCCCTACTCCATCACGTCAGCGGTGGAGACGACGCCGAGGAGACCGATGACGGCAATGGTTCAGCTGAGAAGAAGGAAGATGAGCCGGTCGCTGCCGGTTGATCATTGTGATTCACGCCGGCACGAATTACGAAGTCACGAGGGAATCTGCACGGAGACAAACAACGCCGACCGCAGGGGCAAGGAAGTAAGCCTGACCGCCGGCAACAACAGGGAGTCGCGATATGGCAAGCTTCAATAAGGTCATTCTGGTCGGCAATCTCACTCGCGATCCGGAAGTACGGTACATCCCCAGCGGCAGTGCCGTCGCTGATATCGGCCTGGCCGTGAATCGCACGTGGTTCGATAAGCAAAGCAACAGCCGCAAAGAGGAGACAACTTTCGTCGACATCACCCTCTGGGGACGCACAGCCGAGATTGCCGGCGAGTATCTCTCCAAAGGGCGTTCTGTGTTGATCGAAGGCCGCCTGCAGATGGATACATGGCAGGACAAGGAGACCGGGAAGAATCGCAGCAAACTGAAGGTGATCGGCGAACAAATGACCATGCTTGGAGGACGAGGCGACGGAGGAGGAGGCTCGCCCGGAGGCGGTCGCTCTTCCGGAGGGAGCGCTCAAGCTTCAGCGGATGCCTTCTACGATGATGCCCCGTCAGGCGATCATGACGGTGGAGACGTTCCATTCTGAAACACCGGTTGCCTCACAGAATTAACCCCACGAATTAACAACCCGAATCTGACAAATCGCAGCGGCAACGTCTCATGACCGTTGGCGCCGATGGAGACACGAGAAGAGATGGCCAGACAGACCGCACATCGCATTCGTTCCAAAGACCGACGGGGTGGCGTCGAACTCCTCCTTGCAGAGAATGTCCCTGCTGTCGGCAAGCAGGGGGATATTGTCCGCGTGAAGCCGGGATTCGCCCGAAACTATCTGCTGCCTCAGGGACTGGCGACTGTCGCTACGGAAGAGAACAAGCTGATGGTCGAGAAGCACCGCGAGCGTCAGGAAGCGGTCGCCCGTGAACGGCTCAAAGGTGTGCAGAAACTCGCCAAGGATCTCGCCAACTACAGTGCGACCATCGAAGCCAACGCCAACGAAGAGGGTCATCTGTACGGCTCCATTCTGGCGAACGACATCAGCAAAGCCCTGAAGACGGGCGGTTACGATGTGACACCCGATCAGGTGCGACTCGAAGGTCCGCTGAAGGAACTTGGCATGTACACGATCAAACTGCAACTCCACGCCGACGTTGAAGCCGACGTCAAGGTGTGGGTTGTGCCGACGGCCGGTCAAGGCTGACGTCGATCGAGCAGCCAAAAACATTCGAGAATCCCAGCGGTCGGTCGCCGTTGGGATTCCTTCGTCTCACCCCATGCAAATCGCAGCCGGGTGAGAGTCGTTTCGCGTTTCTTCCAATCAAGAACAGGTTGCACGGATGCCTGCGACTGCCACTCCCGCCAAGACTCTTTTCGACCGTGTTCCTCCACAGGACCTGGAGGCCGAACGCAGCGTCCTCGGCAGCTGCCTTCTGCAGAATGACGCGATCGACGACGTTCTGACACTGATTCGTCGCAACTACTTCTACAGCGA
Organism: Planctomycetaceae bacterium; assembly: GCA_020426505.1. Classification (GTDB taxonomy): domain Bacteria; phylum Planctomycetota; class Planctomycetia; order Planctomycetales; family Planctomycetaceae; genus JAHBXU01. The sequence goes on from JAGQPX010000047.1 coordinate 24,942, forward strand.
CGCCCATCAGAAAGTCTTTGGCGCCATCCTCAACATGTACGAACAGGGTGTGCGCGGCATCGACGCGGTGACGGTCAGCCACGAACTCCAGAAACGGAACGAACTCGAAGACGTCGGCGGCCCCACCGCCATCATGCAGATACTGGAGACGGTTCCCCACGCGGCTCATGCGGAGTATTACGCTCGAATCGTCCGTGACAAATGGCTGCAACGCACCCTGATCGACGCCTGCACCGAGACGCTCCGCGAGTCGTACGAGTCAACCGATGATACTGACGACATCCTCGCCCGGGCAGAACAGCGAGTCTTCGGCATCGTTGAGCAACAGGAATCAATCGACAAATTCGCCATCAAGGACATCCTCGACGACACGTTCGCCCGCATCTTCGAGCGGATGGATCAGGAAGGGACGATCAGCGGACTTCAGACAGGATTTGATGGGCTGGACGGGCTGACCAGCGGCTTTCAGTCGTCAGAACTGATCGTGCTCGCCGCCCGTCCCAGTATGGGCAAGACGGCGCTGGTCTGTAACTTCGCCCTGTCCGTCGCCCGGGATACGAATTCTGGAGTGCTGTTGTTCAGTCTGGAACAATCCAAACTTGAACTCGCTGAGCGTCTGCTCTGTATTCAGGCTCGTATCAATGGTCACAAGCTGCGGCAGGGAGACCTCGACGAAATCGAGCAACACAGTCTGCATGAAGCGTCGAACGAGATGCGGCACTTTCCGATCTTCATCGACGACACGGCTGGCCGAACCATCTCGCAGATCGCGGCCGTTGCGCGACGCCTCAAGCGACGGGACGGCATCGGGATCGTGATCATCGACTATTTGCAGTTGATCGAGTCGGACGACAAGAATATGCCCCGCGAACAACAGATCTCCACGATCACTCGGCGGCTCAAGTTCCTTGCCAAGGATCTCAGCATCCCGGTGATTGCACTTGCCCAGTTGAACCGGGGTGTCGAGCAACGCGAGGACAAGCGCCCGCGACTCGCTGACCTGCGTGAGTCTGGTGCGATCGAACAGGATGCAGACATCGTCATGTTCCTGCATCGTCCCGAAGCCTACAACCCGGAGGACCGACCGGGCGAGGCCGATCTGATCATCGCCAAAAACCGCAGCGGCCCGATCGGGACCGCACCGTTGGTCTGGCTCAAGGAGCAACTCCGCTTCGGCGACCGAGCCCCGGAAACCGTCAACGTCCCGGGGTTCTGACGTCCCTCGCTCGGCGTTCTACTTGTCAGCCATGGCGCTGGGTGCGGCCATGAAGGTTTTGAGGTTCTCGTCGGAGGAGAACAGATACAGGCGGTCCTTGTACCACACGGCATTGTCGAGTGAGCCTTCGAGTGTCTCGCCGGTGAGTGCCATGAGCGTCACATCGTGACCGTTCGAGGCGGGTGCATACTTCTCCGGGTTGTCATCGAAGGCGGCTTTCGCTTGTGCCGAGGCGAAGTAGTATGCCTTGGCGTGATAGAACGAGATGTACGCAGCTTTACCATCTTTCAAACTTCGCTCATCGCGAAGTGCGACCGGACAGAACCCCTTGAGGCCGACACCGTCGCGGGCGGCGATCTGTTGCATGCGGCTGCCGGCCAAACTGGTTCCAGCGCTCGGTTGCGTCACAGCATTCGCAACGTGAGGAGTGGCTCGGGGCGCGAGTGTGGTTTCGTCAGGGCCTGCGACCTTGCTGTCGCCTGATTCGATGGCAACTTCGTCGGAGGGAAAGAACGGGGCCGGCTCATGAGGCCGCGATGCTGAATCAGCGACGCGTGACGGAGCATCGGCAGCCGGTGTCTCCATCGGCTGCTCGAACGCGCCGCTGGCAAGTTTACGACCCGTGTATGGTGACTGCTGCGGCCCGGCCGTTTCCGGTTCTGCGGCGGGCGGTGCCTCGGATGATGTGAGCGGAAGTTGGAAGGCCCCGTCATCATCGCTGGCAAGTGTTGAAGGCGCTTCGTCCTCAGGGAACAGGTCGTCGAATTCCAGAGAATCCATGGGGGACGAGTCTTGTGGCTCGGTCTCCTCTTCTTCCGGCACTTGTGTGACTTCGGCGGTCTGTTGCGGTTGCGGAGTGAGGCCCAACTCACGAGCGAAGTTCCGCGGCTGCGGAACGACGACCGGATTCTCTTCCGGTGCTGCAACGACTTGCGGAAGTTCTTCCTGTGGAATCTCCTCGATCTGCACAGTGACCGGTTTGGGTTGAGGCGTGACGACGGGCTGCGACGTCGTTTCGGCAACGTCGTCCGGGAAGAATTCATCTTCGGCCGGCGGCGCAAGGACCGGCTCCGTCAATGGGACCAGACTGAAATCCCGTGTCGGCGTCGTTGCTGGCTTCGGTGCCGGTTTGGGCGTCGTTGGTGGCGTGGGAGCCTTCACCGTCGCCGACGATGTCGGCGGCAGAGTCATCCGAGGCGGACGACTCGCGGTGGCCGCCGGTTGTTGTGGCGACTGAGCGGACGGCGCTCCCATGTGTGGCGGAGTCCCTGGTTGGCGAAACTGTTGAGGTGTCGCCTGATTCTGAACCTGAGGTTGTGACCTGTAGGTCGGCGGTTGGTACGGGTTCGGCTCCTGGGGAGGCTGACTGAGGGGTACCGACTGCGGTGTTCGTCGCCCCCAGTTGAAGATCCCGGACAGGATTCCCCCGTTTGATTCTCGTCCGCCCGTCGGCCTGACGGCATCAGCGGTTCGCGGCGGGCTCTGCTGTTGCGGAGCCGTCGGCGCGGGACGGACGGACGTTTGAGTTTGGACCGTGTTGAACTGCGTATCTCGTCCCTTCATCAGGTCGACGACAGATCGCTTGGGAGTCGGACCACTCGAAGTCGCCTGCACAGGCGGACGTTGGAAACTGTTTGACGGAACCTCCATCGGCGGCATCTCACGACCGTCCTGCTGATAGAGTCGTTGCAGTTCGCGCTGAACAGCAGACGGCTGCTGTGAGGACGACGTCGCTGACGATTGAGAGTGAGCGACCGGGCGAATGCCATCGCCGGACTGCCGGGCGGAGACCCGACGAGCGCCGTCGACCTGTTCTGACGAGAGGCTGCGAGGCACGCTCGTACGGTTCACGTGCGGTTGATTCGCTGCCGACACCCCGTATGCAGTCGAGGGGAGGCCGAAGGTCGGATATCGACTCTGGCCGAACACCGACGGCGGTAGGACGAGCATGGCGGAGAACGCCGCCGTCGCCAGGCAATTCGCGAGCGATTTGCGATTCGCACACAGGGTGGAGATCTTAATTCGGCACATCATGGGGTATTGCTCCTGAGAGACGTTGTTGGACAACGCTCTCGCCTCATTGCAAGCAGTCGCGATGGTGGGGATAATCACAGACGTTCCGATCCCCACAGTCTCAACGTTGGTATCGACTTTGCCTGATGCGATATTTGATGACGAGAGCGAACGCTGCGATGAATTCGGTCGTCATTCGATGCACAAGCCGGAGAATCGTTAGATTCGGAAACGTCACCTTACGTTGCCCAAATTGACAGATTGCCAGATTCACCATGCCTGATTCCTTCTCTTCTCGACCTGACTCATCCTCTGGTGGACCTCCGCCTTGGCCAAAGACGGTCGTCATCCAGCAGCGGAGTTACGGCTGGATCGCGGTTCTGTTGCTGGCGCTATTGCTCGCGTCCAGCCTGCTCAACGTGATTCTGCTGCTCGTCATCGCGGCCGAGCAGGCCGATCCCACTGCACCGATCGAGGTGTATGTTTCCGGCGACCAGTCGAGTGATGCAAAGATCGCCATTCTCGAAGTCAGCGGAGCGATCATGCCCCCGTATACCGAGCGTTGGCTGAAGACGATCGAGACAATTCAGGAGGATGAGGACGTTAAAGGTGTGATCCTGCACATCGACAGCCCCGGCGGACTGGTGGCGGACAGCCATCAGATCTATCACGCGCTTAACGAACTGCGAGAGAAAACCGGGAAGTCCATCGATGTCTCGATGGCACGGATTGCAGCGTCGGGCGGTTACTACATCGCCATGGGCGCCGGTCCTGAAGGTCAGATTTACGCCGAGCCGACGACATGGACCGGTTCGATTGGAGTTATCCTCAACCGCTTCGACATATCGGAACTGGCGGAAAAGATCGGCGTCGACTCCGAGCCGCTCGTAACCGGAAAGTTCAAGGACACATTGAATCCGTTCCGTGAGATCACCGAGGATGAACGGGAACTCTGGGCCGAAATCCTCGATGACGCCTTCGGCCAGTTCAAACAGGTGATCGTCGACGGTCGTGAGAATCTCGACGCAGAGAAGGTCGCTGAACTCGCCACCGGACAGGTCTACACCTCACGACAGGCTGAAGAGAACGGCCTCATCGACGAGATCGGCTTCCGCGATGACGCGATTGCCGGACTGTCGAAAAAACTGGGACTGGACGATCCGCAAGTCGTAACCTACCAACATCCACTTTCATTACTGGAGATTCTGGGGGGATCGGCTCAATCGGCTGCGGAAGTGTCACCTCTGCAAACTCTGCTGGAGGCGAGCGTGCCACGAGCGATGTACTTCTGCGGCTGGAACGCCGGGATGCAGTGAAGTCAAGTCCGCTTCACGCATCAACGACGAATCGCTACTCGATCGAGACTCACTCTTAATGCCTGAATTTCTACGCATCGCGAATATCAGTGACGTTCCTCCGGGAACGGGCAAGGAAGTGACGGTCGGTGATCGTGTATTGGCTGTCTACAACATTGACGGAACGTTTCACGTCATCGACGGGATTTGCCCGCACGCAGGGGGGCCGCTTGGCGAAGGAGCCCTTCAAGGATGTATCATCACATGTCCCTGGCATGGCTGGCAGTTCGACGTCACGACGGGACAGCATTGCCTCACTCCTCAGATCAGACAGGCACAATTTGCCTGTCGCGTGGAGGGAGAGAACGTGATGATCGAGTTGCCGGACGAGTGATTCGGCCCGTACTGATTGTGCGAAGCCGCAAACGGGATGGGTGGGTCCCTATCGAATCAGAGCGTTCTGGAATGAACCGCAGATTCGGTTTTCTCGTCATGACCGGACCGCCTGTCGTCCGATACAGAGACTGAGTTGCCGCGTCGAAAACGTCCGCGTGTTGCGCGCGATGGGCCACCGGCAGCTGTCGACTGAAATCAGACCGAGGGGGGTTCCGATGACGGTGCGCAACTGGTGTTTCGCATGCACGATGGTCGTCCTGTCACTGCCGCAGATGCAGCAGTCCGCACAGGCCGAGGGGATTTTCTCGCAGGGTGGACCGGATGCCGGCACCCCCGAGTATTACGAGTACTACTCCGATCTGCCGGTCGGTTCACGTCAGAGATACTACAAAGGGAAACTCTGGCCGCCTCGACCAAGACCGACGGGCCATAAACAGCTCGCGGTCCACAAGTTTCACACGGCCCATTACTGGCCCTATCCGTACGTGTGTCAGGATCGTGCGCTCGTTGAATCGACCATTAATACACAAATCGAGAACGGATGGATCAACGCGACGACCTTCTACGACTACCACTTCGACCTGGAGACGAATCTGTTGAACTCGGCCGGACGCCGGCATCTGAGTTACATTCTGACCAACGTCCCCGAGCAGTATCGGAACCCGTATGTGACGTCCTCGTTCGATCCGGTTGCCACTCAGGCGCGAGTCGCCAGCATCGAGTCGTCCGTCGCGGCTTTGACGGGTCAGCAGCAAATGTTGACCGTCGAACTCCGCACCGCAAATCCGTTGTGGAGAAGTGCCACAATGGTTGATGGAACGATGCGGCAGGCTGTATCGAGCATGCCGCCTCCGACCATCGAATACCAGGGCGTCACGGCCGACTGACAGTTGGAAGTTTCAAGTGCCAGGGTCGGGCGACTCGACCCGGGCACTCGTGCTCTGTTGCTCGCGTATTCGTCTGCGAGATCGAACGCAGCAGGCGCGAACTTCATTTCAGGATGAGTTGACGGAAGTTTGCGATGATCCAGCCAATCGATCCCCAACGGCCCGAGTCTGAACCGGTGGAATCGACTGCGCCTCCAGATCAATCGACGACTCCGGCTGACGAAGAGCCGAACGATCTGTTTCGGGAACTCTTTCTGGGGGCTGCGAACGCCGGTCCATCCGCTACTGCTAACCTGACTCCGAAACCCGCGTTTCGGCCGTCACCAAGCTCAACAGGAACCAGCAAGTCCACGGCATCTCAAAAGCCCACATGGGAGCAGTTCACACCGGACCGGCCTGATACGCTTCGCGATGCCGGTCTTACTCGCGGGCAACTCAGCGATCTGCTGATCAAACAGTTGTATCTCAGTGGAAGCCTGACCGGGTATGCACTGGCGGGTCATGCTCGATTGCCTTTTACGGTCATCGATGAAGCCCTTGAGTTCCTGAAGGACGAAAAGTGCGTGGAGGTTGCATCCGGTGAGATGCTGGGCCGCATCTCGTACCGATTCCTACTGACTGAATTGGGACGTCAACGGGCCCGGGAAGCCTTCGAACAATGCCGATATGTCGGACCGGCTCCGGTGCCGCTCAACCAGTATATCGATCAGGTTCGTCTGCAGACGGTCGCTGGCATCGACTGCACCCCACAGAATCTGACCAAAGCTTTTCAAGAGTTCATCATTCGTCCCGGTCTGCTTGAGGAACTCGGACCGGCTGTCTGTAGCGGGAAGTCGATCTTCATCTTCGGCCCTCCCGGAAACGGCAAGACACTGATCGCCAAAGGGCTTGGCAAATTCCTCAACACGCAAGGCGGAGACATCTATGTGCCGTACGCCGTTCAGGCCGAAAACAGCATCATCACGCTGTTTGACCCAACGTTGCATCAAACGACGGACGACGACGAACTTCGGCGGGCGAACGTGTCTGACCGAGGCGAGAGTGACATGGACACGCTCGAACAGACCGACGCAGTCGATCTTCGCTGGCGTCGCATTCGCAGACCGGTCGTGATCACGGGAGGCGAACTGACACTCGAAATGCTCGACCTGCGGTACAACCAGGTCAGCAACTTCTACAACGCGCCGCTGCACATCAAGGCGAACGGAGGCGTGTTCCTCATCGATGACTTCGGCCGCCAGATCGTCAGCCCACGCGACCTGCTTAACCGGTGGATTCTGCCGCTTGAAGAGCGCATCGACTTTCTGACTCTCGCGACGGGCAAAAAGTTCTCCGTCCCATTCGAACAATTGATCATCTTCTCGACCAACCTCGATCCAGCGGAACTCGTCGATCAGGCATTCCTGCGGCGTATTCGGCACAAGATCCCGATCGGCTCACCGGATCGCAACATCTACACGCAAATTTTCGAGCTGTGCTGCCAGCAACGGAACATCCCATTCGACCCATCTGCCGTCGACTATCTCTACGCCAGGCATTACGACCGGCAAAGGTTGCCCAGGTCGAGCGACCCTCGTGATTTGCTGGATATCGCGCAGTCGATCTGTCGATTTAATGGAGAGCCGGTCGTGCTTTCCAACGAATTGCTGGAGGACGCGACCGCGAGATTCTTCTGTGATGTGGAAGAGTTGACGACTTTGGCGTCCGCCCACTGAGGACGGGGTACTCACTCCGGAGTCCTGTGTCGCGAAGTGACGACATTCGGCGGCACAGGCCCTCGAGTTCATGTGCCGCCTGCTGTTGGAGTCGCGTCACCTCTCCGGAAGAATCTCATCCATCGGATCGATTCGACTAGGTGCCACCAAGGGAGTGGATCGTGTCTCAACTCTACCCACGCTGGACCATCACGTGCGTGACTCTCAGCATCATGCTCTCAGGCTGCGCGACTCAAAAGAATGACGTTTCACCGTCGCTGATGGGCAAACTTCAGGGACAGGAAAGCGAGATTCAACAGGCGAGCTATCAAGTCGAGGCGGGAAGCGACCTCAACTTTTCCAGGAAGGTGGAAGACCCCGTCACCCTGAAATTACATTATGCACGCTGGGTCGAGGAGATGGAGAACTACCCCGAAGCTCGCAAACACTACGCCGAAGTGCTGGAACAACGTCCCGAGAACTTCGACGCGATCCTCGGGCTGGCCCGCCTCGATCAGGCCTCCGGCGACGTGGCCTCCGCCGAAAAGGGTTTTCGCCGTGCCATCTCGCTGCAACCCAATTCACACATCGCCCAGCACGCGATGGGGCAGTTCATGCTCAAGCAGGGACGCGTGTCCGAGTCGCTTCCGTTGTTGAATCAGGCCTTGTCGAATCAGCCGGATAACAAGGCGTATCGGTTTCATCTGGCCGTGGCGCTCGCCAAGTCGGGTGACGTCAACGCGGCGTTGCCTCACTTCCAGCAAACGGTGGGACCGGCTGCCGCGCATTTCAACGTGGCAACCGTCCTCAAGGAACGAGGCGATTTCCGAGGTGCCGAACAGCAGTACCGCCAGGCCCTCACGATCAATCCGCAACTCAAACAGGCGCAATATGCTCTGCAGGCTCTGAACCGATCCAACGAGGCTCAACACTTCGCGGGCTCACCTCAACAGGGATCCGCGATTCAGGCGCCCCCCAACAATGGGCAATCTCCCGCTGTTGTGCCCGCCGCTCATCACATGTCGACGCCCATCAATTCGCTCACGCCAGCGCAACGCCAGCAGCTTCGCAATCAGCGACAGCTGAAACGATGAACCGACAACGATCCGTCACTTCACACTTGCGAACTTGTAAATCCCCTGCCCGTTGCCGCTGGGGATGCTGAAATAGAGTTCGCCGTCTTCGCTCTCGCCAAATGCGAGCACGGTCAACATGTCCGTCGGGATCAGCTTGTTCCACTCCAGATGCTGTGACTGTTCGTTGTACTTGAGCCCCCACAGCTTGCCGGTGACGAAGTCGGCGTAGACGTAGACGCCGTCAAGCTCGGGCACACTTGGCCCTCGGTAGACAGTTCCGCCGGTGATCGACTTGCCGACGAGATGGTCGTACTGCCAGATCGGTCCGGTCGGATTGGCCGCAGTCGGCCCCTCGTCATCGCTGAACGCAAACGTCCCTTCGACGTCACTCCAACCATAGTTGCCCCCCTTGGCCACAAGGTTGATCTCCTCCCAGTAGTCCTGACCGACGTCGGCGACCCACAGTGCACCCGTCTTGCGGTCGAAGTTGATCCGCCACGGATTGCGGAACCCATAGGCAAAGATCTCCGGCTGCGCTCCTTCGGTGTCGACGAACGGATTGTCCGCCGGGATGCCGTAGTGACGATCGCCTTCATTCTTGTCGACATCAATCCGCAGCACTGAACCGAGCCACGTGCTCAGGTCGAGCCCGTTCTGCAACGGATCGTTTCCGCTGCCGCCGTCGCCGAGGCCGATGTACAGATACCCGTCCGGACCGAACTCAATCGAACCTCCGTTGTGATTATGGAACGGTTGAGGAATCTCCATCACAACTTGTTCGCTGTCGCTGAGAGCACGATTGGGATTGTCCTTCGAGACCGTGAATCGCGAAACGACTGAGGTCAGTTCCTTCTTCGATGAGGTGTAATAAGCGTAGAAGTATCCGTTCTGCCCATAGTCGGGATGGAAGGCGAGACCGAGCAGCCCCTCTTCGTTCGCACCCGGCGCCCGAAAGCTCAGGACCCGATCGCGGATGTCCAGGAACAGTTTGGCCTGCTGCGGATCGTCCGACGGCTTGATGACCTGAACCGTCCCATCCTGCGTAGCGACAAACATCCGCCCCGAATCATCACCCGCGTTCGTCATCACGATCGGACGAAACTCGAGCGAGTTCCCCCGATCGTCGATCGGCTCCCAACCGTCCCATGTGATCTCCCCGAACGCGGGTTCTACTGTCACTGCCAGCTTACCGTCGACCGGCGGAGGAGCTTCAGCATTTGCTCGAATCTTCCGAATCTTGATGTTTCGGAACGCCACAAGGTTGCCGTGATCCTGCAGGCAGATGTGCCCCTGCCGCGCTTTGCCGAACATCTCGTGCTGGGCGAATTTGCTCTTGGAGACTCGCTCGTTCCAGTCGTCGCTGCCGAGGTTGAACTTGTAGTAGCTCACGCCGTTCATCAGCACTTCGCACTGTGCTTTGGAGACGCGAAGCAGCACATGATTCCACTCGCCCGCCGGGCGTGTCGCATCCATCTCCGACGGCAGATTGGCACCGACCTGCGCTTCCGCCTGCTTCATCCAGTTTGGCTTCGACGGCTTGTAAAGCTGATACAGCCAACCGGCCTTCTGCGGGTCTTGTCCCTTTTCATTATCGTTGATCTGCACCTCGGGTCCGGTGTATGGCGCTCCGGTCTCTCCCTCGACCACGTTAAACATGATTCCGCTGTTGCCGCCGGTCGAAATCTTGTACTCGATCTGCAACTCGAAGTTGTCGAACTCTTTGTCCGTAATGATGTCGCCGGATCGCTCGGTGCGGACGATGGCCCCGTTGATAATCTTCCAGCCGTCGGTGACCTTCTCCTCATTGAAGCCCCGCCAGCCATCGAAGGTCTTGCCGTCGAACAACAGCTCCCAACCGGCCGCCTTCTCAAAGCGATTGAGCGTGTTCGCATTCTCCCCCGCCACAAACTCAGCAGGGTCCGTTGTGGTGTCCGCATGAACGAATGCGTTCCCACACAAGAAAGAACAGAGCAGGGCGAAGGTCAGCAACATTCGAGTGCGAAGGCGAGGGAAGGACATCAGCAGGCAACTCCAACAGAGGACGGCGAGCAATGGCCAGCGAACCGAATTCACCAACCGGCAGGACAATCGAGACTCTCAATCGTACCCGCCCGATATCGATCATTCAATCAGAGCCGACTGCTTTACGAACCTGATCGACCGGTCTACGATCGAAGCAGTCCTTCATCACTAGAAAGCCCGACCAATGACCTGCAGAATCCCCTTCATCGATTGCACCCAGGACGATGCCGAACGCTTGTTCGCTGAGTTGCGTGACAAACTCAGCCCGCGAGGCGATGTTGTCTCCGAGGCGGGGCGGCAACGCACGATCGACCTGTTTGGTGAAGCTCTCTCGCCGCAACAGGTCGTCGCTCGCATTTGCAGCGAAGTGCAGCAGGGGGGGCTGCCGGTTGTCCTCGACTACACAGCCAAGCTCGACGGCAAACAATTGACCGCTGACACGATTCGCGTCTCGCCGGACGAGTTCGCTGCGGCTCACGCGGCTGCCGATGACGAGTACCTCGCCACCGTCCGCCGCATTCGGGATAACATCGTTGAGTTCCAGCAGGCTGTGTTGCCCGAAGATGCGAGCGTCATCCGCGAGAATGGTGACGCCCGAGTCGAGTTGCGGCAACGACACCTGCCGCTCAAACGGGTCGGCATCTGCGTCCCCGGCGGGGCGGCTGCGTATCCTTCGACGCTGCTCATGACGGCTGTCCCCGCGCAGGTCGCCTGGGTGAAAGAGATCGCCATCGTCGTGCCTCCTACCGACTTCGGAGGCTATAACACCGACCTGCTCGCTGCGTGTCATGAGTTGGGCATCACCGAGGTCTATCGCATCGGCGGAGCGCAAGCGGTCGCGGCTCTGGCGTATGGCGTCGAAGGGATCGAACGGGTCGACAAGATCGTCGGCCCCGGCAACCTGTTCGTGGCCCTCGCCAAACGCCACGTCTTCGGCGAGGTCGACATCGACTCGATCGCAGGTCCCAGCGAAGTCATCGTGCTGGCGGACGACTCAGCTCGCGCGGACTTCATCGCTAGTGACCTCATCTCACAAGCCGAACACTCTCCCGGCTCAGGCGTGCTGATCACATGGCATGAGCCATTGATTGATGCTGTCCGTCAGGCACTTGATACTCAACTCGCCAATCTCGAACGAGGCGACCTCGCAGGCAAGTGCCTCGAAGACTACGGAGCCCTGATCCTCGCCCGTGACGAGGACGAAGCATGCCGTCTGACCGACCTGATGGCCCCCGAACACCTGCACATCTCGACCTCTAATCCGGAGGCGACCCTCGCTCAGATCCAGAACGCCGGTGCCATCTTCCTCGGCCATCACACCCCGGTCGCCCTCGGCGACTATGCCGCAGGTCCCTCACACGTCCTCCCGACCGGCGGCACGGCCCGCTTCGCCAACGGCCTGTGCGCGACCGACTTCCTCAAACGCTCCTCCGTCATCGCCTACAACCCCGCCGCCCTCACCAACATCGCCCCCGACGTCTGCCGCATGGCCACAAAGGAAGGCCTGACCGCACACCGCGCGAGTGTCGAGATACGGCTGGAATAAAGCCATGTTCGACCTGATGCGACATCGTGGTTATTGAAGCGAGTTAAAATGGACCGTTGAAGCAACGCAAGAATGACTTCATCCAAGGACGTTTGTTGCTGACCTAACAACATGTCAGACCAAAACACCAACGACGGATTGGAACAGCCGGAGGAGGCGCCGAATGTTCCGCTGTGGGTGCAGGTGGTGTTTGCTGTGATTCTGAGTGCGTTGGTGATTGGCTGGGCGTTTGTGTGGGGCACGGACCAGATCCCCGAGGGAATTGCTCGGGCTGTACTTGATGATGGTACGGTGCTGGTCCTTCGGCAGGTGACGACGGGAACCACGCATCAGATGACCGTCGAGGTCCCGGACGGTCCGTGGACCGGGACGCGAGACGAAGTGCTTGACGTCTCGGACGGGAGTCACTTCTGGGGCCTATGGCTCACACGGCACGATCCCCACACAGGGCATACGGTGGAATTCGATGAGTGGTCGCATTGCATCGCTGAGACGGGCGAACATCAAGTCGAGGACACCGACAGACGCCGAGCGATTCTCGAAAAAGGGTTCAAGCCAATGTGGTCAAAAGGGTCATTCTCTGGACCGCGTAATGATCGCGACCATGCTTTTGTTTACCAGAGTCGGCTGCCAGTCTTGCGAAAGGACAAGGCTCATTTCCGGTTGCATGTATTCCAAAAAGGCAAAGGGGAGATCGCCGTTTTCGAAGTCCCGTTTCCGGTCGACACGTCCGCGTCCGCCGATTGGACGGCAGGTCCGATTCCGCAGACATCGATCGATGCCGATCTCGAAGTGACGCTGGAGTCGCTGACGAGTAAGCTTCGCCATCTGATAAAGGTAAGGCACCCGAGTGGACTGCAAGAATTGATTCCTCATCCGCAACCGAATGTGAACATTCCCGATCGATTACAACAACCAGTTGTCGAACCAGAGTTCCGCATGCGATACAGGGGCCATCCGACGGATGAGTGGATCATCGTCGACTCGCAATTGGAAGATTCATTGGGAAACACAGGGACATTTCAAGATTGCCGCCTCTCGCCGACCGAGGAGGCCTGGAAACTCCGACTACGACTGTTTAGGAAAGATGATGCCGAGTTTGAAGCTGCCAATCAGTTGACGGTCGCGAACGTACCGCTCCCCATGACCGGACAGACACATTCCATTGGAGAGTCTCTCGACTTCGATGGTTTGACGATCCAGGTTCTTTCCATCGGTGGCACGGGCGACGTGACGGCCACATTCCCGTCCAGCGGTATCGGGTCGAGTCATTCAAAAGTCACCCACGAGGGTCCTCCTCCCAGTGATTGGGGAGCAGGTGGAAAGGGAGCAGTTCGAATGAGAGCCTTTGGGGGTGGAATCGGCTTTGCCGACATTGCGCCTCGAGGAGGAGAATTCATGGTGGAACTGTGGGAGGCGAGCGTGCTGACTGAGCATGCTGGAAACCAGGTGACGGCGACAGTGGTCGACTCCGACGTTCCTTTCATCCTCATGCAATGCGAGGACATCACACCGGACTACCGTCTCTCGCTCATCGTGACGGACGAGACCGGTGAACCCATCGCGATCGAAACGGCACAACACAACGAGTTGCAATACACATTCTTCAGCCCGCCTACGGGGGTTCAACACGTCGACCTACGAGTCATCGCACAGCGAGTGCGGACGGTGGAGTTTCTCGTGAAGCCGCCGGTGCCAACACCAGTGGACAACTCTCCGATCAGAATGACGCCGAATATTGCTCGATAATGACGCCGGTCGAGAAGGCAATGCGGCCTGCGTTGTTTTTGGCCAGATGACTCTTGGCGAGCAAGGTTTCGTACCAAGTCGCTTTGGGCATACTGGTGTTCCTGTGTGTTGAGGTCATTGTTCGTTCGAGTTCACCACGGAGGCGCTGAGACGCGGAGGACGCGCGGAGATCGTTTCGACATCGGCCAATGTGAAGAGCGATCCATCGGCGACAGAATGCGTGGTCTGATCTCCTGCAAAGAGCGCGTTTCGTGAAGTCCCCCTCACCTCTGCGTCTCAGCGGTGAAAGATACGACCAAATGCTACGCCGCTTCCCGATCAGTTCACACTGAACGCTGGTGGGAACCCAGAGTCGCCCTCATAACTTTCCTGTGTCGGCTGGAGTCGATTCAGTAGCCAGCGGCAGCGGCGGCGGACGTCGGTTTCCATCAAGGCTTCGGCAGAGTCGGCGGGTGAGAGGACGAGCGAGGATGAGAGCAGGTCGCAGAGGACGCCGAGCGAGAGTTCGTCGCGGACGGCTCGTTGCAGGTCGACGTTGCTGTCCAGTTGGGGGAAGCGGCGACGGAAGGCGTCGATCAACTTTGCTCGACAGTCCGCCCAACAATCCGTCGACTCGGCAGGATACACGTCTTTGAGCGGCTCCAGGTGAGCGACACGGTAGGCATCGTCGGTGTCCAACTCGTCAATGACTCTTGCCCGGCAAATGCCCCGAACGATGATGTTGTAACGGCCATCGTCCAGTTCCTCATCGACGACAATTTGACCAAGACAGACCGTCGGATAAATGGGAGCCGACTTCGCGCTGTACTCGCTCTCATGTCCGGGCCGCAGCATGGCGAGCGCCAGCATGCGATCACCAGCGAGTGTGTCAGCCGTCATCTCCCGATAGCGGTCCTCGAAAATGTGCAACGGCAGCACGAGATGCGGGAAAAGCACGCCGTTCGGAAGTGGGAACATGGGTGCGTAACCGGTGAATTGTTTGAGACAGACGTCAGCATCAAACGGCGCGCTCATCGCAGCACCTCGGAAGTCAGTTGAATGGTCGGGATGCGGTCGGGGTCGAGAGTGACGCCCGTTGGGTATTCGTTGGTGGAGACGAGTAGCTCCGCGAAGCAGGTCTGCATGTCGCTCAGGAATGTGTCCAGTTCGAGCCCCATGTGTGAGTCGCCGTACGGCTGGAGGTATCGGCGAGCAGACTCGTACATCTTGCGAGCGCCGCTGAGGTTGCCCCCTTCAAAGTGGAACAGGCAAACGGCTGCGTGGATCAGACCTTGATAGAACTCGCGGTCTTCGCCGAGCGTTTCGCCCCACAAGTCTTCGAGCACATCGTGGCAGGGGAAGAACTCTTGTTCGTTGAACAGCCGGATGCCTTCCAGGTACCGGGCGTCGAAATCAGCAGTCATCGGCGATGTTCCAAGCACGGCGTCAGCCAATCGAAGGGGCGATTGCGACCACACGGGCGTTCACTATCATGAGGCTCGCTCCGTCTGCCCCATGACTGCAATTTTACGGCCGGTCGCGCGGAGGTGTCTACGACCTTTCTGAGCCCGACGTCAAAAATGCCTGATTCAACAGCCGACAGTGCTCTTGCTGAGCGAAAGAAACAGGCCCGCAAGATCGTCACGGCCCTCAAAATGACATACCCGAATGCCGAGTGTGCGCTGCAGCATGACAACGCATTTCAACTGCTTGCCGCGACAATCCTCTCTGCTCAATGCACTGATGAACGCGTCAACATGGTGACGCCTGCGTTGTTTGAGAAGTACCCAACTCCTGACAAGCTGGCGAAGGCGAAGCAACCAAGTGTCGAGAAACTCATCCAGTCCTGCGGGTTCTTTCGCAGCAAGGCGACCAACCTCATCGGCATGGCGAAAGGGCTCGTCAACGACTTCGACGGCGAGTTGCCACGCACGCTCGAAGAGTTGGTGACACTCCCCGGCGTCGGTCGAAAGACGGCGAACGTCGTGCTCGGCACGGTCTACGGCATCGCCAGTGGGGTCGTCGTCGACACGCACGTCAAACGCATCTGCAACCTGCTGGGCCTCACCGAAAGCTCCAACCCCGAGATCATCGAACGAGACCTCATGGCCATCCTCCCGAAAAAGGAGTGGGTCGACTTCTCGCACCGCCTGATCCACCACGGCCGCCAAATCTGCATCGCCCGTCGGCCGAAGTGCTTTGAGTGCCCACTGCTGAAGCACTGTCCACGCGTCGGGCTTACCACGTTGGAGTAGAATGAAGTATCGAGAAGGAACTCATCTCATTCCATTGATGTAATCCCCTTGACGAAAAGACTTGCATGACGAGTCACAGTTCTAATTCACGAATCCACACATATAACCGGACAATTTCATTGATGAGAAGAATTCACCCAAGATTCGCCGTCCCTTCTGTACTATTGGTGATTTCCATGATCACCGGCTGCAGCGAGGCGCCGGACATCCAGACATCGCAAAAGGCCTTTGCGATCGATCCAATAAACGAGTCGCCGGTGAATGGTTTTTGGGCGGGGCGATGGAAGGCGGATGCGGAGCCGGGGGAAGGGAAGTCGCTGACCTGTGAGACGATTCAGGTCGGCGAGGACGAGTGGAAGGCGACGTTCAACGCGGTGTGTGACAAGGACTACTCGTTCACGATGGACCTGCCTGGCAGGAAGGTCGGCGATGAGGTGGTGTTCGAGGTGTCGGTCGATTTGGGTGAAGCCTTCGGCGGCGAATACCACTGGACCGGGAAGGTCGTCGGCGATGAGTTCAATGGTGAATACACCAACGCCAAGTACAACGGGGCATTCCAAATGACCAAGTCGGACGAGGCAGCGATGAACACGGAGGCGTACTGCGAGGTCCCTCAAGAGGTTGCTGGGGAGGAAGTGGCCCCATCGAACGCAGAGGCAACCGACGCTCCGGAAGGTTCATCCCCATCGGGGGAATGACTTCCTCCGCTCGCCAAATGGGCGTCGACTGGAAGAACCCGCACGACCGGACCGGTCAACTGTCGACTTTTTCCCACAAAGTCGTGGACAACTGGAAGCACGAGCTAGGTTTGTCCAGTCACGGACACACCTCCTCTCAACACAGTCGAAAGGTTCCCCCATGCTCGGTCTCGTTATTGCTATTATCGTCGTCGCCATCTCCGTGGTGAGTGTTGCCATTCAACTGATCAGCCTGCGTGAGTCGATCGACGCCGTTGCTGAGCTGATTCAGAAGAACTGAAGCATCCGAAGACAACAGATCATCCGGGTTCTGTTGAGCGACGCCGCAAGCGATCCTCCTCCCCCGACTTTCGAACAGCAGTGCGGGCTGCCTCCACAAGCGGGTCATGAGCCTTCATCGAAGCATGAAGCCCTCAAAAAGAAATCGGCCGGCCGACACACTTCGTGTCGGCCGGCTTCTTTCGCAAAGTGCCGTAGCCAACTCTCTCATCGGGAGGCCGCTGATGCCTCCCTCAGCCACAAGCGATCGTCGAACGACGTTCTCGCGAAATGCGGCAACATCTGCCGGACAACTCGGTCGACACACGCGACCGGACCAATCGCGCCAACTGTGCTGATTCCATCGGTCGACAGCACCTCGGCTCACGGGTCGCTCTCGTGCACCTGCTGCAAAGCCCGTTCGACGGATTCGGACGATGTCAGACATATCTCACCCTCTCCCTCAAGGGGGGAGGGACGTCTGACGCTCCTGATCACTCTCCCCCATGCAACTCACTCGTGATGCATTTGTTGCGACCGTCCTGATGCTGCTCGGCATCGGGTTGCTGATGGTGCTGAGCGCAAGTATCACGTCTCGACCATCGGCCAGCGATCAAATCTACCTCTCCCGTCACCTCGTTTTTCTCGCTCTCGCAGTTGCCGGCGGAGTGACAGCGGCCGCGATGCCCCCCACCTTCTGGAAACGAATCGCTCCTCTGGCGTTCCTCGTCACCTTCGGCTTGCTCGCGATCGTTCTCATCCCCGGCGTGGGAACCGAGGTCAACGGAGCCCGACGCTGGCTCCGCTATGGACCGGCATCGCTTCAGCCTTCCGAATTGGCCAAGGTGACGCTGCCGTTGTTCCTGTGCTGGGTGATCGACAGGCGTCGGAACAAGTTCGGTCAGATTGTTGTCGCCGCCCCGCCACTGATTCCAATTGCACTGACCGTCTTTCTCGTGCTGCAGGAACCAGATCTGGGCACGTCCGTATTTCTCTGCCTGATCTCAATGATCTGCCTGTTTATTGCGGAATGGCCGTTGTGGCAGTTTGTGCTCGCGGGAGGGTTCGCAGTGCCGTTTGCGGCCGGAATGGTCGCACTGAAACCGTATCAGTTGGAGCGGATCAACGGATTCCTCGCATCGTGGAGTGCCTTCGATCAGGCGCCCTATCAGATTCAGCAGTCCCTCACGACGCTCGGCGTCGGCGGTGGCTCGGGCGTCGGTCTGGGTCGTGGGGTGCAGAAGCTGAGCTTTCTCCCGGAAGCCAACACCGACTTTGTGTTCGCCGTGATTGGTGAAGAGCTGGGCATCATCGGCACGCTCGGGCTCATCGCTCTGTGGACGGCTTTCTTCCTGCTGGGATTGAAACTCCTGACGCGTGTGCAACGGAGAACGTTCGCCTCGGCTGCTGCGATCACTCTCCTCACGCAACTCGTCCTCCAGGCGGCCATCAATGCTTGTGTGGTGACGGCCTTGCTACCGCCGAAGGGCATCCCTCATCCTCTCGTCAGTTATGGCGGCAGCAGCCTGGTGATGAGTGTCCTCGCCATCGGGATCATCGTCAGCCTCTCACGCGACGATTCCACATTTGCACTTCCGTCGGTTGAAGAAGTTGACGACACTCTCAACCGACAGTGACGTCACACGAGAGTCGCCATCACGCTCCGAGGCTGTCCGTTTTTGAGGTGTTATCCCATTTGACCGTAGGACGGGTTTCCAACCCGTCCATTTTTATCGAGCAAAAGAGTTGGATGCACGGGTTGAAAACCCGTTCTACGAAAAACTGACACCCTCTCCGCGTGATGAACGGTGTGAGTGCAGACGTCATGATTGGGCTTGCACGCCAATTCACCGACCGCACGTCTCGCGGAGCGAGACGGCTACAATGGACGAGCCGATCACGTGACCACACCTTTGTACGTCTTTGCTGGAGGAGGCACGGGCGGACATCTGTTTCCGGGGATCGCTGTCGCTGAACGTCTCGTCGAACGTGAACCGGACGCTCGCGTGTTGTTCCTCGGGACTGACCGTCCGATCGAGCGGGAGATTCTTTCCGAAACAGCGTTCGAGCATCTGCCCATCGTCAGAGAAGGGCAGGGAGGAAGCTGGCAGAGAGCTGTCGCCATGATGCGAGCGTATCGTGACGCGGTTGGTCGTCTGCGAAACGATAGGCCGCGAGCGGTGATCGGGTGTGGAGGCGGGGCATCCGTGCCGCCGGTCCTCGCGGCGCGGCGACTGAGGATTCCGGTCTTCCTGCTCGAACAGAACGTTATTCCTGGCCGCGCGACTCGGTTGTTGTCGAGGTTCGATACAACCGTTTGTCTGACATATCCGGAATCGCAACCGCTGTTGCCGAAGTCGGCACACTCACGAGTCACGGGGAACCCTGTGCGACAGGCGATCGCGGAGTTGGCAACTGCGCCTCGCGATGACGCAGATGGTTCGCACCGACCGACGCTACTTGTGCTGGGCGGGAGTCAGGGGGCCCATGCGATCAATCAAGCTGTTCTGAGCGTTGCTGAGGATGCACGTCAATTTTTGAATGGCTGGCGCGTCATTCACCAGACTGGCGAGCGAGACGTGGACGACGTTCGTGCTGCGTATCAACGGCTGGGTATCAATGCGGTCGTCGAGCCATTCTTCGAGGATCTGGTGCCGCACTACCGAAACAGTCACATGGTCGTCTCCCGAGCGGGCGGCACGACGCTCTCCGAGGTGGCCTGTGCCGGGCTGCCGGCGATTCTCGTCCCCTATCCACATGCGATGGATGACCATCAGACTGCCAATGCGAACGTGTTCGTCCGCGAAGAGGCTGCCTTTGTGATCCCATCACTCGATACTTCCTATCAACAGTCAGTCTTCTCGCGTCTCCTAGTGCAGTCCCTGAGCAATCCTGAGCTCAGAAACAATATGGCACAGAACATGCGAAGCCTCGCACGGCCTCAAGCGGCGGATGACGTTTCAGCTCTTGTCATCAAGCGATCGATGCACGACTGACTTCACTCAGGTCACCTCATCCGGCAGAATGGGGTCATGCAATGGACAGACAAACATTTGTTGCTCATCACCGGAGCCACCGGTCTCGTCGGGAGTCATGTCGCTGAGGAGGCGGCGAAGCGCGGCATCAGGGTGCGGGCTCTGGTTCGCCAGTCGAGCAAGATCAAATTTCTGCAGAAGCTGGGGGTCGAGTGGGTCAGTGGCGGGATGACTGAACCGTTCTCACTCAAGGCGGCACTCAATGAGGTCACGCATGTCGTTCACTGTGCAGCCATGGTCGGCGACTGGGGGGATCCACGGCGATATCACGAGGTCAACGTGACCGGCCTCGAATCGTTCCTCGAAGCGGCTCGCGAGTGCGACACGCTCCAGCGGTTCGTCCACATTAGTTCACTCGGTGTGTATCCGGTTCGCGATCATCATGGCACTGATGAGTCGTCGCCCACGAGCACCGAGGGGATCGACGGCTACACGAAGAGCAAGGTCGAAGCCGAAGGCATCATGACGCACTACGTCGACCGCGAGAATGTGCCTTGCGTGGCCCTTCGCCCCGGCTTCATCTACGGACCGCGTGACAAGACGGTCCTGCCTCGCATCATCACCCGTCTCAGAGACGGTAAGGCGTCATACATTGGCGACGGTGAGACCAAGCTCAACAACACGTATGTCAAGAATCTGGTCGATGCTATTTTCCTGGCCCTCGAACGCAACGATCACATCGGAGAGTTCTTCAACATCCGGGACGAGACGCTCGTGACGAAGAAGGAGTTCTTCGAGACGATTGCCCGTTTCGGCGGATTGCCTTTGCCCAAGCGAGAGATCCCCCTCGGAGCGGCCAAGGCGATCGCGACCGGATGGGAATTCCTGTGGCGGGCGATCAACATGGACTCGCCGCCGCCGTTGTCGCAAGCGACGGTCAAATTCCTCGGTTACAATCTTGACTATTCGATTCACAAAGCAAAGAAAGAACTGGTATACAAGCCACAGGTCGACTTCAAGGATGCCATTCAGACGACTCTGGAATGGTACCGCAAGAAGGGGCGTATTTAGTGAGTTCGACAAGAGCCTGTTTGATTGGGTGGCACGCCCAGACCAACGGGATGGTCGTCGCGAGAAACAACGAGCGTCCGACCACGCCTTCGTACCTCAGGGCGTGCCACCCAACGAGGCAAAAATTTTCGATGAGCACTGAAACCACAACATCGACGACCGCTGAGAGTCGCTCTGAACCCGAGCAGCAATCGGAGAAGAAACTTGGTGAGTTCCGCTGGCGGTATCTCTTCCTGCATCTCGCACAGCGGACGTTCCTGTACTTCACGCTCTACGCCCTGTCGATCGGTCCATTCTACTGGACGTGGTACAAGTCCCGCTTCGTCGACGGGTCAAGCTCTGTCGCCGCGTTCTACGAGCCGCTGGTATGGCTCGCAGAAGTCATTCCCCCGTTCGGCGATTGGATGAGTTGGTACATTCATCTTTGGATTGGGTAGCGGTACTGATTCTCCCCGCTGCCGATGCTTTGGCATTCAATTGTCCATTGAGACAGACAAGGGGAGGGGGCGACAAGGAGATTCACCGGAGGACGTCTAGTCAGATTCTCCGTGTCTCCCCCTCGCCTTGTCTCCTTGTCCTCGTGATCGTCAGCCTGACGAGGCGAACGCATCTGTGACGGCGTTACGCATCTTGGCGAGGCCCGTGCGGGCGACGTCTTCGGCCGGTTGTTTCCAGTAGTCGCGGTTGAAGAGTTCGAGCGAGAGGGCGCCGTTGAAACCGATGTCGCGGAGGATGTGCAGGATCTTTGTCAGCGGGGCGTTTCCGTCGCCGGGGTAGACGCGGTCAGCGTCGCTGAGCGTTTCACGCGGGCGATCGGTCGGGTAGTCGTTCATGTGAAAGCAGTGCAGGGCGGTGCCTGAAATGAGCCCCAGCCCCTCAAACTCCGAGCCGCCTCGATAGACGTGGTAGACATCGGGCAGCACACAGGCATCGGGGTGCCCACTCTCGACGGCGGCGAACACCGCTTCACCGAGCCGTGAAAGGTTCTTCGACGGTCCCCAGACTTCGATCTGTGGAGTCACGCCGATGTTGGCTCCTGCTTCGAGCAGAGCCGCGTAACGTTCTGCGACCGTGAAGAGGTCGAGTTTGGGTGAGTCCGGACCACTCGCACCGGCGGGAGGAGCGGCAATGCGGGTGCCGCCGATCGCTTTAACCAGTTCCATGTCACGCTTGGCGTCTTCGAGGCCCTGGGCCCGCTGAGCCTCATCGTCGACGATCCAGTTCGCAAAGCCGATCGCGCTCTCGACTCGCAGTCCGTGATCTTCCAGTCGCTTCTTGAGATCCGGCAGCGACCCCCCATCGTCCTTGTACTTCTGGATGTCGCGAGTCCAAGGTTCGATGCCATCGTAACCGGTCGCGGCAGCAAGCTCGATTTCCTCAACGAGAGAGAGTCCCTGCCCGCGAATCGTGCCCGAGTTGAGGCAGTAGCGGGGTGTGAAATCGCTCGAGTTGCCCTTCTCAGCCCCGGCTGACGAAGTTCGCACTGTGCAAAGTGAGGCCGCGAGGGCCGTGCCGGTGGTGAGGAGGTCGCGTCGTTTCATGGGTGTATTCTCATCGTGCGAAACCGCAAGCGATCGTTCCAAGCCAACTGCCATCTGCCAAACGCCATTAGCCAATGACCATCAGCCGGTGCCGCGGCCTTGATCGTACGCTTCGAGGTCTTTGAGGAACAGGGCGAGGGAGGATTGCAGGGTCTCGCGGCTGATCCTCCAGGTGGGTTGGTCTTCGGTGTACTTGCTGCAGTGGTCGACGAGCAGGCGGTGGAAGAACTTGAAGAGATGGCGTGGTGCGCGGAGACGGGCGAAGATGCCGATCAGTTCTTCGCGGCTCATGCTCTCCTCGAACAGGTCCTTCACGAACGGCGGCTTGTCGGCGAGTTTGGCACAGGCGCGGATGCGATCATTCGCGATGTCGTAGAGCGACTCGCCCGTCCAGTCGAGGGCGGGAATGAGGTTCTGCTTGTCCAACCGCGAACGTTCGTAGAACTCCTTCTCCTGCCGGTTGAGGTAATGCACGACGGCAGCGGGCAGCAGCATCTTGAAGGCAATGCCCGGGTGTTTGAGGAACTTGTTGTCAAACATGGGCCACAGGAAGTCGCGGATACGTTCGGGCGACCCGTTGATGAGGTGCGGTTCGTCGAGACGGTCAACCATGACCACGATGCTGGTGAAGCCGAGTGTTTGCAGCACGTTCTGGAGTTTCATCAGCAGGCCGTAACGATCGTCGCTGCGGGACATGCTGGGCATCGGTTGTCCGCTGATCTCCGAGGTATCGAAGTTCGAGAGGATCGTGCGGAGTGTGTTCGACTGATGGTCAAACACGCGGAGTTGCCGTTTCACACGCCAGCCTCGCCACATGAGCCGGAGCTGTCGAAACAGCCACGGCACCCAGCCAGCGACAATGATGGCGATGATCCACCCATTCAGAAGTGATCGCCAACCACTCTGCCAGAACACAAAGCCCACGGTGGCAGCTGTGACAACCAAACCGATGATCAGGTCTCGCCAGGTCTTCCACGTTCGGAACCCCAGTTTGCGCCGCAGCGATTGCCACCCATGCCGGTGGGCCAGATCCCGGTTGTGATCGTAAAACGCAGCCAGCAGAAGAATGTCTCGCTGCTGCTGACGCGAGAGTTCTTTCAGGTCCTCAGGTCGGACAGCCTGGGACTCGTGGACCGATCTGGGATCGCGAATCGCGTCAGCCAGCTTGGTGGTTCCCAGTGTCAGGATCGCGTCCATGTGATCCCAGAGTTTCCAATTGGTCAGTGCCTTTTCCTGCTTGCGCTGACGACCGTAGAGACGCTCGCGAAACGAGTCGAGGAACGAGTTGAAGTCGTCGTACTCAATGATGAATGCGCGTTGTGCCGGGCTCTCCAAATTATGCTTCCGGAGTTGCGAAACCATCTGCATTCGCAGGGCCGTTTTCCCTGCTCCCTGCTCACCGAAGACAACGGACGTCGATGGCGATTGGGGGTTGCCGAAGATTTTGTCCCACGCGGGATGATGAGTCCCGTCAAGGCAGTGCTCCAGAAACACATGATCCGATTGAGCGTCTTCCTGCGCAAAAGGATTCTCGGTGATTCCGTGGTGATCGAGTAGTTGGTGAACCTTCATTCCGCCAGATCCTGTGTCTTAAATTGCTTCATTGTTGCGGTTTAGTCGATCGTCTGACCCCCCGCAAGAATGGCCCAGTGATTCTGTGTCACTGCGTCTCACGCGGACGGAGTGAATGTGCGTAATCGGGACAAGAGCTCCTGCGATCGGAGATGTTTCGCACATCCCCCAATCATATCTATTCATCCCGACCGCTTTTGTTGATCTAGTCGTTTGACATTCCTCGAACGGAAAGTTAGCCTCAAGCCGCGTAGGCTGCGCAGGCATCCCAAGCCGATACCCCAAGACTATGCGGGCACAGGCAATACAGGGGAACAGCGGACCAGCCTTTCACATTTTTTCTCTCAGGGGGAGGAACTGCAAATGAAACGGAAAGCACTTTGGGTGGCGGCAGCCCTGACCATGGGGCTGGCAATGGTCGTGGGGACTTCGGAAGCCGGTTGGCGTCATCATGGTTCCTACGGATCCGGTGGCGGCTCGTATGGTTCCTATGGATCGGGCGGCGGGTCCTACGGATCTCATGGTTCGTACGGATCGGGTGGCGGATCCTATGGTTCCCACGGATCAAGTGGTGGCTCCTACGGGTCTCACGGCTCAAGTGGCGGCTCGTATGGTTCACGAGGCGGCCTGCTGCGTCGCATCCACCGACGCGCTCATGGCAGCAGCGGTGGCTCCTACGGATCACATGGTTCATACGGATCCTACGGCTCAAGCGGTGGTTCTTACTGAGCTACGGAGTTTCGATGCCGACTGCCCTCAGTCTTGAGTGTCCGGCATTGAGAGCGGATATGCGGAGAGCAGGACGGACCAATCCGACCTGCTCTCCGCTTTCTTTTGGTCAAGCACTGTTGCATGCTGGAGTTGTAACACCGTCAATCGTTACCGGTCGCAAGATCCTCTGATCCTTGATGTCGCAGCGCACGGTGCAGCGAGCTCCGATCGATGATCGAAGTCTGCAACTCGGCAAACGACAATTCCCATTCGATTGACAGCGATACTTTCACTTCCATCGAATGCTTTAAGGGCTCTTGAGAGACACTTTTTCGATGTCGACCGCTGACCAGGACGATCGACCGTGGGATGCCATTCCCCAGTGGCCGCGCCGCATCCTCTCGGCGTGGTTGTTGTTTCATGTCATTGCCATCGCGATGCCCCCCTTGTCAATCCCGCCGACGTCATCGCTTCTGGGCGAAATGGCTGGCCTGATCGCCCCTTATGCACAGGCGCTGCAGTTGGATCACGGTTATCACTACTTCGCTCCCGAGCCGGGAGAGAGCACCTTACTCGAATTCACGGCGACGCGTCGCGACGGTTCGACGGTTCATGGGATGATGCCTCATCGCGGAATCTGGCCACGACTCCTCTATCACCGGCACTTCATGCTCACGGAGTCGATGGGATACATTCCGGAAGAGCTGGAAGAAGAATGGCTGAGATCGTACGCTCGCTGCATCTCGCGGAAGACTCAGTGTCCCAGGGTCGAATTAACCCGCGTGCTGCATTACATGCCCACGATGGAGATGGTACGGGAGGGAGTCACACTCGAAAACCCGGACAGCTTCTCGCGGACGCTTCTTGGCGTCTATGATCGAGACGAACACTTGTAACCGCAACAAGCCGTTTTGACAGCCGCCCTGAGCTGTCCGCACGTCAAAGACCGGACGACAGGACGAAGACCAACCGATGTCTCTGATGAATGCCCCGTTGCCGCAAGCCCCTACCGAATCATCGGAACCAATCGACATTGATCATTGGCAGAAGATCGGCTCCACACCGGACTCTTCAGCCCAGTCCTCAACCGAACATCGGGGCGTCTTTGGACAATACGTGAACGAACTTGGACGCCAGGCAAGCAGTGTCTGGAATCAATTCTGGTTCACCCCCGCGGACCCGGCCACTCTGGGTGCCATCCGTGTGCTCATCGGTGCGATGCTGGTGTACACACATTTCGTCTGGGGACTCGACTTCGAGTCGTTCTTCGGTCCGGAATCGTGGGTCACGAATGAGTTGGTCCAACGCTACCAGCAGAATGACTGGGTCTTCTCGTTTTGGTTCGTGCTGCCCCACACGTACGCCTACCCGGTCCACCTTGCGTGCTTGGGAGTTCTCACTCTATTCACGTTTGGCGTATTCACCAGGGTCACGTCCCTGCTGTCTCTGCTGATCGTGATCTCCTATGCAAATCGTCTGCCAACTGCGCAATATGGCCTCGACCAGATTAACGGGATCCTGATGTTCTACCTCGCCGTCGGACCAAGTGGCGCGGCCTATTCGATCGACAGTTGGCTCCGACGCCCTAAAGAGAGCGGACCGCGAACCACAGCCCACGGTTTTGGATGGGACGCATACGGTCCCAGCATCCACGCCAACATTGCCAGCCGGCTGATCCAACTCCACATGTGTGTGATTTACCTCTTCGCGGGACTTGGCAAACTTCAGGGGACCGCCTGGTGGGACGGCAATGCCATGTGGCTGGCCTTCGCAAACCGTGAATACCAGACGCTCGACATGACGTGGTTGTGCGACTACCCCTGGGCCGTCCACGTGATGACGCACTTCACGATCTTCTGGGAATTGACCTACTGTGTCTTCGTATGGATTCCCGTCCTGACCCCGATCGTCTTGTTTTTTGCGGTCGTTCTTCACGTCGGAATTGGTCTCTGCATGGGGATGTGGACCTTCGCATTGGCGATGATTTTCGGCAATCTCATCTTCGTTCCCCCAGACATCGTGCGACGTTTCGTCTCCCGTCTGACGGCTCGTCGCCACCGAGTTAAGTCGTTCGGCCGATGACGAGTCCCCGCCTGTCACAGATCGGATGGCCTGTCTGCTTCTGGCGGATACCACGAGCCGTCCATCGGTCCCGTCTCGTGTTGACAGTGCGTGTCCAATCACAAATGTCACGAAATCCTTACGAAGTCTGCATTTTTGACCGAACGGTCAGTGGAGATACTTGCAGAGAGTCACCAATCCCAGTATATTTCGAGGAAATGCATTTTTCTTGAAACCGGGCTGTTCACTCCAATTCCCATCAATCGTTGATGATGAGTCGGAGAAACACATTCTGGAAAATGATGACGCGATGTTTTTGAGATCCGGAGAACTCGGGTTTCTTTTGAGTCAAAGAGAATTACGGTGGCTGGCGAACCTCTGAAGACAATGAGATGGTGGCTGCCAGCAGTATTCAAACAGTCAGTACAGGTGAGACACATTTGAACTTTTGCCGCCAGGCCTTTCGTTCTCTCGATTTGTTCACTGAACTCAACAGGACCTGGCGGCACAGCTACCGAAGGGGAGCGACCTTCCTTCAGTGGTTTTCGTTGTTTCTCTATTCCCTTTTCTCAAGTAAGGAGTCCTCAACATGCGGATTACTTCACGCCGACGCGGGTTCACGCTCATTGAGCTGCTCGTGGTCATCGCCATCATTGCCATTTTGATCGCATTGCTGCTGCCGGCTGTGCAGCAGGCACGGGAGGCGGCACGACGGACCCAGTGTCGCAACAACATGAAGCAGATCGGTCTGGCGTTCCACAACTATCACGACGTTTACGGTCAATTCCCCCTGGGCGACATGTTGCACGTCGCGGCGACAGGAACCGGCCCGTTCACGATCACTGACACGATGCAATCGCACCCCTGGTCGTATTCCCTGCTTCCTTACATCGATCAAGGAAATGTCTACAGTGGACTGGAAGCGATCGGAGGCATCGGCTCCAACGATCCCGCGGTGGACGCACTGACAATCTCGGTCGTTCCTCCCTACCTTTGTCCTTCGACGCCACGAAGTGGAAGTAACCCAGTCACGATGACCATCCCGGCCGGGGCTTCGTTTGAAGGTGGTACGGTCGTCGTTGGTGCTGACCAGGTCATTCAAAGCGCACCTTTGGATTACATGATCCTCGAAGATGTTCGTGGCCAGATCGATAATGTGGCATTTCCTCCGACCGGCGATCCGCCGAGTGGCGACGAAAGCGGCCTCATGGGGGCGGAAGCGTTCGTGCTCACGATCGCCGGCATCGGCACCGTCCCCGGTGCTGGTTCGGGACGAAACAGCATTGACGTCTGCACTGATGGAACGTCGAATACGATCCTGAGCTTCGAGATGGCTGGTCGGGACACACTCTACCAGAACGGCAAACCGGTTCCACAGACCACCACACTCTCGGGTGGCGGACTGCTCGCTTGTGCAGACGATCCCGGATGCGTGCACAACGACATTATGGGCCAGCTGGGCTGGGCGTTCTTCACAGCGGGTGAAGGACAGGTTCAAGGGGCTCCCTATACCGGTACCCTCGGCGCGTTGTCGGCCGGTGGCGAGGATGGTCCTTGCTTCATGAACTGCACCAACTACGCCTTCTTCATTGATCCGACCGGTGCCTATTCATTCCACACAGGAATGGCGATGCACCTGCTTGCTGACGGCTCCGCGCGAGCCATCAACGAGAACGTTTCACCTGAAGTGTGGGGTGCTCTCGCGACCGCGAGAGGTGGTGAGGTTGTCAACTTCTGACAATCAATGCCTGAACTTCTCATCGGAATTGGGGTGAATCAGCTGAACATCGTCTTCGCTGGTTCACCCCTCCTTTTGTCTCAAGTCTTGCCATCATCGAAATCCAAAGCAAGGACAGTCGCGACGTGAACCGACATCATCCTGTGACTAAGCATTCTTCGGTCCAACTCCTTCTCTGTAGTGCACTTTGCGTCTTGATGTCATCGTGCTCCGGCGGAGGTCCGCAGCCACCAACCGACAAAGAGGTCGTCCCCGTCACCGGCAAGGTGACCCTTGATGGCGAGCCAGCAACTTCGGTGGTCGTGAAATTCTATCCCAAATCCTCAATCAACGATCCGGATCCGAATTCGTTCCAGGGTGGTGTTGACGAACAAGGCAACCTCTTTGCTGGCACCTACGCCAATAACGACGGGCTTGCCCCCGGTGAATACATGGTGACGTTCGAGAAGTACGACACCTCCAACATCATCATCGGCCAGAAACCGGCTGACCTGCTGAAACAGAAGTATTGGGATCCAACGAAATCGGAGTTCTCCGTGAACGTACAGTCCGGTCAGGCCAGCGCGGACATGGGAACGATCGAGCTGACGTCTCCTGAATAGTCGGACGGCATACGTACGACCCGCTGTGAAACACGTTCTGCGACATTGCCAGTCTTGGTGTGCCCGCTCCGAAAGAGGGCATCGGAATTCGACGTTCTGGTCCTACCAGCAGCCCGACATCTGATCCGTCAGGACACGTCATCGAGAAACGTGCGGCACCAATGCTCCAGGCAAAGCAGGTTCCACAACCGGTAGCTGTGGTCCCATTGGCCGTCCATGTGCTCGTTGATCAGACCCTGCACGGACTCCCTGCGGAAGATGTCCCGATTCTGAGCTGTCTCTCCCAATAGAGAGTCGATCAACAAGTCCTTCAGTTCGGCTCGGAACCACGGAGCCAACGGTACCCCGAAGCCCATCTTCTTGCGAGTCTGGATCGACTCGGGCAACAGGTCTGCAAACGTCTCCGTGAGGATCACCTTGCCGCGGCCTCCCAGCATCTTCAACTCGATCGGCATCCGGGCAGCGAGTTCGGCGACGTGATGATCCAGAAAGGGCGAGCGAGCTTCCAAGCTGTATGCCATCGAGGCGATGTCCACCTTTTTCAGGATGTCGAACGGCAGATACGTCAAAACATCCGTGCAAGTGGTCCGCGTAATGAAGTCACGGTCCGGACATTCGTCATACGCTTTGAGCAGAACGCTATCCGTCAGCGCATGATCCAATTGGGCAGCGAAGTCCCGCGTGTACAGCGAGTCCCGAAGGTCACGGTCGAAGATGCCGATCCACCGCAGGTAACGAAGTTCGGGCGACTGACCGAGGGCCGTTGCGAACCGCTTGATCCGACGCGGGAGTGACTTCTGCTCTCCCGATGAGGGGATCTTCTGCCAGATCTCCCAGCCGAACATCTTCCGCAGCCAACCCGGCAGCACATCAAGTCGACCGGCCAACTTGACCGCCTGGTACCGTTCGTACCCTGCAAACAGCTCATCCCCGCCGTCACCCGAGAGAGCGACCGTCACCTCACGTCGCGTCACCTCGGACAGATACATCGTCGGGATCGCTGAGCTGTCGCTGAACGGCTCGTCGTAATGCCAGATGATCTTCGGCAGCAGATCAATCGCTGACGGCTCGACAATGTACTCGTGATGATTCGTCCCCAGCTTCTCTGCCGCTTCCCGGGCGTATGATGTCTCATCGAACTCCTTGACCGGAAACCCGATCGAAAACGTATGCACTGGCTGCTCCGACAACGACTGCATCAACCCGGCAATGATCGTCGAATCGATCCCTCCCGACAGGAAGGCCCCCAACGGCACATCCGACCGCATTCGTAGTCTGACCGCTTCGGTCAATGTCTCTCTCAGACTCTCACGCCACTGAGCGGGACTCTGATCACCGATCACCGGCTCCGCATACGGCGGCCGCCAGTAACGGTCGATCGTGAGATGCCCTTTCTCCCAAACAGCCCGGTGAGCGGGCGGCAGCTTGTTGTATCCCTTCAGAATGCAATAGGGGTCCGGCACATACTGATAGGCGAGGTAAAGATCAATTGCCTGCGGGTCGAGTTCCCGTGGGGCGTCAGGGACTTGCAACAGTGCCTTGAGTTCGCTGGCAAACAACAATCGGTCAGCATCATGACGATAGAACAGGGGTTTCTGTCCCAGCCGGTCACGAGCGAGCAGCAGTCGCCCTTTGTTCTCATCCCAAATGGCGAACGCGAACATCCCCCGCAGGTGATCAACGCAGTCGGGACCGTACTCCTCGTACAGATGCACAATCACTTCTGTGTCGGTGTGCGTCGCGAACCGGTGTCCGCGAGCTTCGAGGTCGGGTCGCAGCTCCTGATAGTTGTAGATCTCGCCATTGAAGGCGATCCAGACGGTCCCGTCCTCGTTCGACAACGGCTGATGACCGGCGGACAGATCGATGATCGAAAGGCGACGATGACCGAGAGCCGCATGGGCTCCGTGGGGATTCTCAGACAGATACGTCCCCGCATCATCCGGACCCCGGTGACGGATCGCATCCGTCATCCGCTGGAGCACCTCTTCGGTGAGCGGTCGACCATCATTGAGCCAGGCTGCACCGGCGATGCCACACATAAAGTCGGGAGTTGCGAATAGGGAGTGGGGAGTGGTCGCAGGCGTGAGTGAACGTTTACCTTGGTGGTTGAAGGGTCTTCGTCGCTTGCCGATTAGCGGATAGCTCACGGTACAGCTTTGCGTGACTCTGCACCATCTTGTCGATACTGAATTCTTCACGCATGTGAGTTCGACCGGCTTCACCGAGCTTGCGGGCCAACTCGGCATCCTCGATCAACCGGCGTGTAAACTGGGCAAATCCGAGACCGTCACCCACGTTGACGAGATACCCCTGTTGGTCGTGTTGGACGAGTTCGCGATTGGGGGGGATGTCCGTGACAACAACGGGTACGCCTGCCGCCATCGCCTCCATTAAACTGTTCGACATGCCCTCGAAGTCGCTGCCGAGCCAGTAGACATCCAATAGCGACAGCAACCGTGAGGCATCGCTGCGGTGTCCCAGGAACCGCACGTGTTTGTCGCACTCCAACGCAAGTGTCCGCTGGACGAGGGAGTCCCGTTCGGGGCCTTCCCCGATGACAAGCAAACAGGCCCGCGCATCGGCCTGCCGCAAAAGTTGAATGCTCCACAGCAGGTCCTCGACCCGCTTCTGTTTCGCCAGCCGACCAACATGTCCGATCAACTTGGCATCGGCGGGAAGCTCCAACTCCTCCAGCAGTTGCTCGCGCCCCTTCGGTGACCGCTCGGGAACGGCAATCCCATTGGGGATGACGGTCATGCGGTCCTCCGGAAATCCATGCTCGCGATAGAACTCAGCGACACTTTGAGAATTGCCGACCAGTCGATCCGTCCGGTGAATCAGCCGTTGATCAAGCCACAACTGCCAGCCCGCCTTCCACGAATCGACACATCTTTCGGAAACGACGGTCTTCCAAGCCGACCGACCTCCTCCCACGATGCGACCATACGCATTCGCAGCGAACAGCCAAGTGTGAACAATGTCCGGTTTGAACTCTCGCAGGGCCGATCGTAACCGCAGCATTGACGCCGGGTCGAACTTCCAGCGTTTGCCAAGGATCGTCACCGGCACATCGGCCTCTCGCAGCGACTGCTCAAATGGCCCGCCTCGGGTCAGGGCAAAGACGTGAACCTCGAACTCATCACGCGGCAACCGGCTCGCCAGCAACGTCATCTGCTTCTCCGCCCCAGAGCGATCGAGCGTCGGAATCACGAGAGCAAGTTTGATCACAGCTGAGAAGTACGAAATCTGCATGAGGGGAAACGAGAGGGAACCGTACCAAATACGTTTCAGTGACTGTATCCTGCGAGGTGAATCTTTGGAGAGGGAGACAGAACTTCAAATTGACGATGTCAGTTCTGGCATCGACCGATGGCAAAGCCGTCGGCTTGGGAGTCGCAGGCGATGCGCGTGAAGTTTGGAGAGTGTTTGATCGAACTGGTGCGGGGGGACATCACCGCCCAGCAGGTCGATGCGATTGTGAACGCAGCCAACTCGCAACTGGCTGGCGGCGGAGGAGTCGACGGTGCAATCCATCGGGCAGCCGGGCCGAGCGTGATGGAGGAGACCGATCGCCGCTATCCCGATGGCTGTCCGACCGGGAGTGCTGTCGCATCCGGTGCGGGTGAGTTGCCGGCGAAGTTCATCTTCCATGCGGTTGGACCGGTCTGGCGAGGCGGCACGGGGGGCGAGCCGGATCAGTTGAAGGGAGCCTATCGTCGGTGTCTCGATCTCGCCGTCGAGCACCACTGCGAATCGGTTGCGTTTCCTGCCATCAGCACGGGTGTTTACGGATACCCCATGGACCTCGCGGCGGAGCACTCGCTGACCAGCGTCCGCGACTACCTGCAGGATCACGAACAGCCATCGCTTGTTCGTTTCGTGCTGTTCGGCGAAGGTGCATTTGGAGCCTATTCACGAGTACTGGAGGGGATGACCGAGTGAGTGCGAAGATTGATCCTTCGCTCGCAGACGATGCGGGCGAAGTCTGCGAATTTCGAGCGTCGGATGGCCAGCTTCTCAAGTACCGGCACTGGCGAACCGACGGCAATCCGCGTGCGTACGTCATCGCTCTGCACGGCATTCAAAGTCATTCCGGCTGGTATGGATATTCGTCGAAGTCGTTAGCGGCAGCGGGGATCGACGTCCGTTTCCTCGACCGGCGCGGCGCGGGATTGAACGATCACGATCCGGGACACGTCGCCAATGCACGTCGACTCTTCGACGATGTCACCGAGTTCGCTCGCGACCTCGACGAACTGCGAAGCAACGACGAAGCGACGATCCCCATCTATCTGCTCGGGCTCAGTTGGGGAGCACGACTCGCATCAACCGTCTGTGCGAGGCATCCCGGATTGTTCGATGGATTGATTCTGCTGTACCCCGGCATCTACACGCAAATCCAACCGTCAACACTGCAACGGATTGCCCTCCAACTCACCCGCACCCTGGGGGCCGGCACTCGACGCGTTCCCGTGCCGCTCGACAAATCACAGTTCACAACGGACCCGCAATGGCAACAGTTCATCATGAACGACCCTCTCGCCACACGAGAGGTCAGCGTGTCCTTCCTGCTGGAAAGCGAATCGTTGGCAAGAACGGCTGTCAAAGGCTTGAAGTGGCTCGCACTCCCGCGTCTGGTCATGCTCGCCGGTCAAGACGACATCGTCGACAGGCGATCGACGGACCAACTGCTGTCGCGAATGCCTCCCAAGCAACTCAGCCTCATCGAATACCCCGAGGCTCGACACACGCTCGATTTCGAGCCCTGCCGGGACCAGTTTGTCCGGGACCTCATTCACTGGATAGAATTTGTGAAGCCGTCGTAGTGGAGGCTTCCAGCCTCCACATCCCTCGTCGGCGGCTGGAAGCCACCGCTACGCACGACGTCTTTGCCGGAAAGTGACTCCCATGTCAATCGCACGCCTGTTAATCACGTCTACTTTGTTGCTGATGAGTTGCAGCCGGTCCACCATCACCGCTGCTGAGGAACCGGCCGCAACGGTTGACGAGTCGGCTCAGGAGGTCGAGCCGGGGACTGAAACCGCGGATCTCCCGGACGGATTGACACCGCTGAACCCACAGAAGACAGTCCTCATCGACCCGAAACGGAAACGCGTGTTTCTCAAGTCCCGAGTCTCACTGCGGGAAGGGCTGCTGGAAATGTTCGCCTGTCTGGCGGGGACGAAGGAACACGAGTCGGTCGTCGCCATCGAGACGGACGCCTATGTGATTCATGCAGCACTCCTCTCGATCGGCGCGGAGCCGGGAGCGCCTGTGCAGTTCGATCCGGAGTACAAGCCGCCGACTGGTCAACACATTGACGTCTTCGTCAACTGGACCGACGACCGCGGTCGACCGTATCGGGTGCCGGCTCAATACTGGATGAGGCACGCGACCCGCCGGTATCACATCGAGCCGCTGGCGAAGTTCCCCACTGACGCCCAACTCCCTGAAGAGGGCGACATGCGGTACGACGACAAACGTCAACAGCTGATCTGGTTCGGCATCATGTCCGACGACCAACGCTACGAATACATGGCCGTCTCCCGCGACGAAGCGTACCGCAAGGCACTGCAAAACATCTTCGACAAGTCACAGGTCCGCCCGATGGAAGCCGACTTCATCTTCGCCGGCAGCGGCTTCTGGGAAGACGAGACCGGCAAAAAGTCCTACCTCGCCGAGTCGGGCAACCTGATCTGCGTCGCGAACTTCTCCGACGCCATCATCGACGTCGACGTCCAAAGCGACGCCTCAAACGAGTCCCTGATGTTCGAACCCTACACCGAACGCATCCCGCCGATGGACACAGAGGTGCTGGTCGAGTTGGTGCCCCGGTTTCACGAGCCAAACAAATCCTCCGATACCGAACGGTGAATCGAATTGAAAGCCGTCTCCCAACGTCATCAGCGCACACCCCCACTGGTCACCACGTACAAAACAGCTGATGAAAGTCGTCACTTGGAACTGCAACGGTGCGTTGAGAAGGAAGACCTCAGCAATTGAACGTCTTGACGCAGACCTTCTAATCATCCAAGAGTGCGAAGACCCCGCGAGGTCAACGAAGCAGTATCGTGACTGGGCCGGCGATTTCCTCTGGCACGGTGTCTCAAAGAACAAGGGAATCGGAGTATTTGCACGTTCGCATTTGACACTCGAACCTCTCAACTGGGAAGCCGATGGCCTCCAGTCATTTCTTCCATGCATCGTCAACAAATCGTTTACGCTCGTTTCTGTGTGGACAAAGTACGCCAACTCTCCAAACTTCCGATACATCGGACAGCTTTGGAAATACCTTCAAAAGCACAAAGAGCAACTCGCAGATTCATCATTTCTGTTGTGCGGCGACCTTAATAGTAATACTTGCTGGGATGAATGGGATCGTTGGTGGAATCACTCGGACGTCGTCCGCGAACTCGAAGAACTTGGGGCCTTCAGTCTCTATCACGAATTCTTCGGCGAAGAGCAGGGTGCAGAAACGCGTCCAACATTGTACCACCAGAAGAATCTGACGAAGCCGTATCACGTTGACTACGCCTTCGCAACGCAGACAGTTTGGAAGCTCGGAACCAGTCCAGTTGTTCTTGGCACTCATGACGAATGGCTCGAATTCAGCGATCACATGCCGTTGTTATTCACAATCAATGGTGTGCGAAAGAACGGAAGAAGAGATCCCGACGATCGAGTTGCACATGCCACTTCGCTCGTATCACCGTAAACTCATACATCCCGAATGAACCTTATGAGGTGCTTCAGTCCGAAAAACCCGAAGCACGTCACGTCCGATCGAGCGGAGCGATCAACGGCGTAATGTGGTACGTGGGCACGCTCCTGCAGCTGTCCGTCCCGCTGCGCGCGTGGTACACCTGGGCCGGGTGGCGATCGTTCCTCTGGGGCATCGGCATGCTGCACGTGGCGGTCGCAGCAAGTGCCGTCAAGGGTGGCGTGCATCGCCGAGTGCTGCGTCTGATTATGCCCGATCGCGCAAATGGGAAGCGGTCTGTGGCATAAATGTCCGCGTCCCGGCATGAACTCAATCCCTCCAAACACGGCATCACATTTTCGAGATCAGCGAAAAACAGCACGATTCAAACTGGCGATCCCGCTTGGTTCCCATCATAATCTGGGTGCTGGTCAATCCTGAACTGCGGGCTTTCTCGTGCGGACGTTCCGGTCCCACAATTCCGCATGGAATCAGCAAATCATGCTCTTTCCCGACTTCAGACAAGTCTCGCCCCTTTTCGTTGTCCTTATTGCGCTGTCCACGACGAGTCCGTCACGGGCAGACCTGGTCACGATCCAGAACGCAGGCTTCGAGGACATAACCGGTCAAACCGTGTCCAACGAATTCACTCTCGGCACGCCTGTGGGATGGTCGTTGTACGATCCCAACGGAGTCACATCGGTCGCTGGGACAT
Source organism: Planctomycetaceae bacterium (assembly GCA_020426505.1). Taxonomy (GTDB): domain Bacteria; phylum Planctomycetota; class Planctomycetia; order Planctomycetales; family Planctomycetaceae; genus JAHBXU01. Next base: position 61,715 of record JAGQPX010000047.1, read on the forward strand.
TCACGGGGACTTTGTTCCCCAACGGGACGGACTTTTTCAACACGACAGCTCCAGAAGGAAACCGAGTCAGCATCCTGTTCAATCGAGGCGCCCAAGGATCGGGTGCGTATGGCTATGAGCAAACGCTTGCGGCTACTTTGCAGGCGAATACCGATTATTCGCTGAGTGTCGAGGTTGGAAACATCCAGTCCGGCACGTCAGAGAGTGGTGAATTCTTCAACCTTGATGATTTCCCGGGATACCGAGTCGAGTTGCTGGCCGGGGGAGTCGTGATCGCGCAAGACAACAACTCGCTGATAATCACCGAAGGGACATTCGCAACCTCAACGGTCAACTTCAGTGTCGGTGCAGTTCATGCTCAGCTAGGACAGACGCTGGGGATTCGTTTGCTCAATCTCAACGTCCCCCCAACTCCCAGCGGCCCCGATCTCGAAGTGGACTTCGACAACGTCACGCTTGATGCAACAGGCGTGCCGGAGCCAGCTTCGCTGTGGCTGATGAGCCTTGGCGGCATTGGTATGATCGTCACTCTCCGTCGCCGACGTCGCATGCAGCCACGGTCGGCTGACCAGCACAATCTCATAGCCTCTGCAAAACATCTCGATGGCTGAGCCGAGTTCTCTTCATGGACTACGTTACGTCCTGCAGAGAATGGTATTGCTAGCTCTCTTTGGTGCCTGTGTGTTCATTGGGGCTGGTTCGTGGACTTGGCAACGTGGATGGGCAGCACTGGTCGTCTGTCTTGTCGCCGAGGTGATCATTAACCTTACTCTGGCGATTGGTGCACCCGAGACGCTGAAGCAGCGTGGGTCGCCTCATGATGGCGTGAAACCGTTCGACGCGTTCTTTGCTGGCGCCTACATACTGCTGAGCATCACCTTAGGACTCGTGGTAGGCATGGACTGCGTTCGATTTGGTTGGTCTTCACTCCCCTGGATCACGTTCGGGTCGGGAGTGGGGCTGATCGTGCTGTCAACCATCCTCGGCACATGGGCCATGCTGGAGAACGAACACTTCGAGCAGTTCGTTCGCATCCAAAGCGATCGGTCGCACCGCGTCATCACAACTGGTCCGTACAGGTACGTTCGACATCCGGGATATCTGGCAGCCGTGCTGGGAACAATCGCAGGTCCGCTGCTGTTCGGCTCACTCTGGTCAAGCGTGCCCGCGTGCCTACTCCTTGCACTCTTCGTCTGGAGAACTCATCGCGAAGACGCGACGCTTCTGGAAGCGTTGGACGGCTATGAAGACTACGCTGAAGAAACGCGATATCGGCTCTTCCCGTTCGTTTGGTAGGAAAGCTTGGAATGCTCACAAGTCACTCGGACATGTCATCTGCTCATCACGCGGAGAGGTTGTCAGTTT
>JAGQPX010000048.1 GCA_020426505.1 Planctomycetaceae bacterium
GAGCCGGTGGAGATTGGGGCGCGGTTGGAGCCGTTGTTTGATGAGTTTCTCATCGAGGAGGTGACGGGTGACGTTGCCCTCAAGGTACATCAGCCGTCGCCGCAGGAGGTGGTGTTTGTGACGGACAAGCCCTGGGAGGGGAATACGTGTGCGTACTACTCGATCTTTCAGGATGGAGACCTGTACCGCATGTACTACCGGGGGTCGCACTTCGATGAGCAGACCCGCAAGGCGACGCATCGGGAAGTGACGTGTTATGCAGAGAGCACCGACGGCATCCACTGGACTAAGCCGGAGTTGGGGCTGTTCGAGTACGAAGGCTCGAAGGCGAACAACATCATCCTCGACGGACTGGGCACACATTGCTTCGTCGCCTTCAAGGACATGAACCCGGACTGCGACCCGCAGGCGAAGTACAAGGGCATCTCGCGCGGACGGCCTGAGGGGAAGAAGGGTCTGTACGTGTTTCAGTCGCCCGACGGTATCCATTGGGAGTTGATGGCGGACGAGCCGGTCATCACCGAGGGAGCGTTCGACTCGCAGAACCTCGCCTTCTGGGATGCGGTCACCGGGCAGTATGTCGACTATCACCGCTACTTTGCCAACGGCGTGCGAGCCATCTATATGTGCACGTCGGACGACTACCTGCACTGGACCGAGCCGGTGCCGCTGACGTATCCGGGTCAGCCGCATCAGCACCTCTACACAAATGCGATCCGTCCGTACCCACGAGCGCCGCACATTCGCATCGGCTTTCCGACCCGCTTTCTGCCGGAGCACGAACAGGTCGAGCCGGTGTTCATGTCGAGCCGCGATGGATTGACGTTCCATCGTTTCAATGAAGCGGTCATTCCGCAGTCGGCTCCCGAGGATCGAGACGGCAATCGCAGCAACTACATGACGAACGGTCTGCTCTCACTCCCCGGCAACGATCGTGAGTACAGCGTGTATGCGACCGAAGCCTACTACACCGGCCCGGACAGCCGCGTGCGGCGATTCACATATCGTGTTGATGGCTTCGCCTCCGCCCACGCCGGCGGGGAAGGCGGACAGCTGACGACGAAGCCTCTGACCTTCGACGGCAGCAAACTCGTGATCAACTACGCAGCTGGCGAAGGGGGCAACGTGCAGGTCGAACTGCTGCAGGACGACGGCGCGCCGTACGCCGGTTTCGACGTCGCTGCTGCTCCGTCACTGACAGGCGACGAGATCGCACAGGTGGTCACCTGGAAGGACAAGGCAAACGTCAGCGAACTCAAAGGCAAGCCGGTGACGGTCCGCTTCCACCTGAAAAACGCAGATGTGTATTCGCTGCGTTTTCAGGATTGAACGAAAGCAATTCCAGATCGTTGTCCCCTCAGTGTGGCCGGGCATTCTGGGACAAAGTAGTCATCTCGCTCCGCCGAGATGACAGTGACGCTCGCACGCGTTCCCACTTGCCTCTCCCTCACACCTTCTCCGCTCATCACGCGGAGCGTGATGGCTACTTTGTTGATTGCACTTGTCGCGGGCTCAACCTAGCATCGGGGCATGAGTGATTCATCCCCGCCCTATGTGCGTAGTGTCGACCTGATGTCGCGTGACGACAGCCGGTTGCTGATCGTCGATATGCAGGAGAAGTTGCTGCCGTTGATCGGCTCGTCGCCGCACGTCATTCAGAACTGCATCTCTCTGGTCAAAGCGGCACGCGTTCTCGGACCGCCCGTGTTTGCGACCGAGCAATATCCACGGGGACTCGGCGGCACGGTCGCAGAGCTGAATGAATTGCTGGACGACGTGCCGGACAAGTTCCGGTTCAGTTGTGCGGAGGTCCTGGACTGGGGGACTGTCTCGACGTGCGAGCATCGGCAGGTCGTCGTCGCGGGCATCGAAGCTCACGTCTGCGTGTTGCAGACGACGTTCGATTTGCTCGCAGCCGGGTTTCAGGTGTTCGTCCCCGCCGACGCCGTCGGCAGCCGCAGCAAACTCGACTGGCAAATCGGCCTCGATCGCATGGCGGGTGCCGGAGCCGTCATCACCACGACCGAGTCGGTCATGTTCGAGTGGTGCGAACGCTCCGACACCCCCGAGTTCAAACAGATCAGTCAGATCGTCAAGGAACGTCAGATCCTCGAAGTGTGAAGGCCGCTTCTCGTGGAAAGTTACGGCTAAGAATTCGGGTTGGGTGGCAGGGTCAGACCAACGGGATGGCCCCGACATTGTGAGTCCAAACATCGGGGCCATCCGCTTCGCTACTGACCCCCCCACCCGTCAATCGAACATTGACACCCCACTGGAGACTTTGGGCACTCCAATCGACACTCAGGATGCTTCGCGGAAGCGGAGTGAGGGTTTTTCGACGGTGACGATCGTGTTGGGTTCGACGCTGCGGGTGAGGGAGACGCCGGCTCCAATGACGGAGTTGGCGCCGACGACCGTGTCGCCGCCGAGAACCGTTGCGTTGGAGTAGATGACCACGCCTTCCTCGATCGTCGGATGCCGTTTGGTGTCGCGAACGATGTTGCCGTTGGCATCCTTCGGGAAGCTGAGCGCCCCGAGCGTCACACTCTGATAGATCTTGACGTTCGCTGCGATGTCGCAGGTCTCGCCAATCACGACGCCCGTGCCGTGATCGATAAAGAAGGACGGGCCGATGTTCGCACCCGGATGAATGTCGATACCCGTGTGAGCGTGCACCCATTCAGCCATGATGCGTGGGATCAGCGGCACCTCACGGCGATAGAGTTCGTGGGCGATGCGATGGATTGTAATCGCCTCCAGTCCGGGATAGCAGAAGATGATTTCGTCGAGACCGCTTGCGGCCGGGTCGCCATCGTACGCGGCTTGCACATCGAGCGAGAGCATGTGCCGCAGGCCGGGGATCGATTCGAGGAAGTCGATCGTGATCGACTGGCCCTGGGCTTCAAAGTCGACTGCCCGTTTGCCGTCGCAGTTCTTTCCGTGAACGCGGTCATAGTCGAAGCGGAGTGCGCGGGCGATCTGTTGGGTCAGCCGATCGTGCAGCCCGTCGATGAGGTCGCCCACATAGTACGTGACGTTGCCAAGGTGCAGGTTCTGCCTGCGTCGATAGCCGGGGTACAGAATCTCCTTGAGGTCCTCGATGATCGTGACGATCTCCTGCGAGCTGGGCAGGGGGCAGTGCCCGAGATGATTGATGGTGCCGATGTCCTGATAGCTATCGACGATCAGGTCGGTCAGTTCGGAGAGTTGCTCTTTGCGTCGAAAGTCCGTCGCCATAGTGGTGTTCCTTGAAACGTCATCCTCGTGCGGAGAACGTGGGAGTGGGTGACAGCGAAGATTGAGTCAGCTGTCGTTTTGGGAAGAAAATCCTGAGCGGGAGTCCGGCCTCACGCCGGAGCGGGACAGCCGCAGCCATCGGTCATTCGCCAGATGTGCGCGAACAGCGCAGCGGTCATCATTCGTGATGTCGAGTCGGTCTCAGACATGGGATATCAACACCGTTGACCGTCGGGGGGGAGATTCGAATTCGACAGGCAACCCGGCCCCCGTGGACACCTGTCATCTTAGGAACGCCGATTCGGCGGAATCAACCTTGTGTCCGGATCGACCCTCCCCCATGGACGAGTTGAGAGAATCCCAATGAGCCGGAAATGTTTACTGACACGTAGAGTTTCGACCTTTACCCGGAGGCAAGACTCGACACGGAAAAGTTTTCCTGCCTTCTCTGACCGGACCCCGGACACCTCGATTGGTGCAGAGAAAAAGTTTGGGAGGAGATGAGACGGAGTTGCCTCAGATCACTCGTGGGCCTTCCGGGAACCAGTCGAGCGCACGGCGGTTCTCATGATACATGCTGCCGAGTCGGTGCATGATCGCCGTGTGCCCTGTGAAGACCAGGAACCACACCAGGAACACGCCCAGGATTGGGACATAGGTCGCCAGGAATTGCAAAAAGACGGTGACCATCGAGATACCGGCGATGAGAACGATCGTCTCGAAATAGGCCCACGGCATGCGGATCATCGCGGGAACGACATACCACGGGAATGCGGCCTTCACCGACTGATGCAGCACGCTCGCCATGAGCGCCATCGGCAGATAGAAGCAAGGCAAGATCACGAGGGCAAGTAGGCCGGGTGCTGCGAACGGTGAGTAGTCAATCAAAAAGGGCAGCCATTCGTGAACGGACGAGATCACCCGGATCATGGCCATCGGCAAGTACAACACACCAATCCCGATCATGATCGTGGCGATGAACGGATGTGCCGCGATGGCGGGCAGAAGAATGACGAACGCCCCCAGAATCAACGGCGAGAACGAGACGAGTGTCGCTCCGACGGCAATCACTAGGTCATAGAAGATGTTCTCCGGCTCCCACTCGGCCACCATCGGCAGGTCTTCATCGTTGTACGCTGCCATGCGGAGCACTTCAAACAGGAAGTGCCAGAAGTAACCCTGAATCAGCATGAGAATGAACAGCACCCCCACGACCATACGGGGAGAGATGAAGATGGCCATCATGGGGACGTTCTGCATCGGCACCATGATGCAAGTGTAAAGCACTGTCATCACGCTGATGGTGAGCATCGCCTCCGTGCGAAACGGAAACGCGATACTTCGCATGATCCCCGGATTGGACTCCTTGCGTTTCTTTCGCTTCTTGCGTCGCGGCTTCTCGACTTCGACCGTGGATCGTTCCTCAGTCGGTTGGAAAACGTTCTGCCGCGTCGGTCGGGTTTTGCGAGGCTGAGGTGGACGTGACGGTGCTTCGACCGGGTCCGGTCGTTTGGGTGGCTTTTTCTTCCGACGCGGGGTAGGAACCGATGTCGACTCGTCGAACGGAAAGTCGATTGCCTCATTCGCGGGACGCGTCTTCTTGCGCCGTCGATTGGGATCGGGCACGCTGACGGCTTCCCGGCAAACCGGGCAACGGACCCTCAGCCCCGCCGCCTCTGCCGGCGCATCGAGCATTTGACCGCACTGACATCGAACCTCAATGGCCATGAATGAAAAACCGACGCTGCAAGTCGAGACGATCGAGTGAGGAACACATCTCCAACGTTACCGTTGAGAGAAAGTTCATCGGATTGTGCCCGAAAAGGCCGTGCCGACGCAACAAGGACGAACTCGTCTTCGTGAACTTACTCTGGGTCTGGTTGATCAATGCTAAAGCAGCGAGTGTGGCAGGGTCAGCAGCGAAGCAGATGGCCCTGGAATCACTGGACCGGGCCTTCCCGCTGGTCAGACCCGGCCACCCAGTGAAATGCATCAATTCATCTGACCGTCAGTCACCCGGCGATACCAGATTAAGGCACCGGCTTGCATGTGTGACCGGGTTCGAGAATGATCGTCAGTCACATTTCACCCCACATCGTCGTTGCTCCGCACGTACTTGGATTGTGAAAGTCAACCTCCTTTTTCTGATCCTCTTCTGCTTGAGCCTGACCCGGACGGCTGAGGCGGATGGCGTGATCGACAAACGGCTGCGGTTGAACATTCAGCCGCGATTCGGAGCCATGCGCGGACAGGCGCCGCTCCCCCTCAAGATCGCACTGACCTGGTCCGATCCGCAGTTGCTGGAAGGCCATCTGATCTTGAGGTGGTACGTCAATCAGACCCATCTGGGCACGTACACGTCGCCGGCGATGGCCCTGTCGAGCGGGAGTGTCATGCGGAACGTGATGTTGCCGCCGGTGATCATCCCCAACGAGGAATCGATCTTTTCTATCCAGGCGGAGTTCCTCGCAGAAGACCGGCTTTACGACCTGGAAGTGCACGACATCTTTATCCCCCTGGACTGGCGGCGGACGTTCATCGCCGGCATCTGCCGCGAGCCCCCCTTGCAGATCGATAAAAGTTCACTTGGGTTGCCGGGCACAGACTCGGCGCGTCTGACTCAGTCGCTGCGTCTGGAGCCGTTCTTTAACGTGGCGATGAACAATCGCGAGTTGAGCACGATGGTCGTCGAAGTGCCTCCTGCGGAGCTCCCGACGAGGCCACTCGAGTACATGGGGTTCGATGTTGTGATCGTCCCTACGGAAAACATCGCCTCGCTGACAGACGGTCAACTGAGAGCGCTGACGACCTGGATCGAGGCGGGTGGAAGTCTGGGGATTCACACAGACAGTCCGGTCGAACCGTCTTTTGTCGAGATCCTCAATCGGCTCACGGGTGATCCCGACGTTGATGCCACCTACATGCAGACGAAGGAGGGTCGCCTGTTACCGAGCGTCGGGGACGTGCAGGGCATCGATCTGCATCATTGTGAGTTGGGACGACTTGTCGTCGCACGAGGGGGGCTCGATTACGAAAGTCCGGAGTGGCAGCGAGCCGTGCAGTTCCTCTTTAAGGTGAGGCACCATCGCATCGAAGAGTGGGCGGAGGGTGAAGTCTGGGACGTCGAAATGCCTCCCGGCTTCTTTGACTACATCCGCCCATTGAGCTTCCAGCCCGAGCGCACGTTGGCGGCTGCCTGGATAGAGGAGATGCTGCTTCCGCAAACGATCGAAGGGATCCCGCTGGTGACGGTCTGCTCGATTCTTGGTCTGTTCCTGCTGATGATTGCACCGGGCGACTACTTACTGCTGGGCTGGATCAAACGGCGTCGATGGACGTGGGTCCTGTTCCCCGCGATGTCGTTGCTGTTCACCCTGTTGATGATCAAGCTGGCGGAGGCCCATCTGGGATCAGCCAACCTCGAACGGTCGATCACGATTGTGGACCTTGCCAGAGACGGGCGTCCCCTGCGGTCAACGCGGATCGATCTGTTGTATCCCGCCTTCAGTCGGCAGGTGGTCAACGAACACGAAACCTCATGGATGGTGCCTGTCGAACCGGACACGGCGGAGTCGAATGCACAGCACGGGATGGCCCGCATCATGCCGGACTACGAATCCGCCTGGGACTACACAGGCTCGCTCCCCGGACGTCACGTGGTCCAGCGTGACATTCGCCAGTGGTCACCCCGGCTGTCGCGCACGACGACGCTGGGGTCTGATCCTCTCACCGAGGAGACTCCCCTCTCTGGCTTCGACTGGAGTCAGGTCACACTGGATCGGACCACGCAGCCCGCTGGGATGGCACAGCTCAGCGAGACCTTGCATGGTCTCGACCCCGACGTGGAAATGAAGCTGATGCAAAACACGCTGAATGCGCGTCTCGACAAGACGCTCCCCGTTCGTACACGAGTCTTTCACCTTGTGGAATTCATGACCTACATCGCCGACTCGCATCTGTTTCGAGTGGTCTCTCAAGTGTCGCCAACCGGTGCGGGCAACTGGGAGGACTTGGCAATGTACGACTATTCCGACGACCAATCGGTGTTCATTGTCATGACAGAATCTCGTGATGGTCATTACGTCGTCTACCGCAAACTGTTGACGAAGGAGAACTGATGTCGTTCGTCCGGATCGAGGATCTGACCGTCAGCTACGGCAAGGTGCTTGCCGTGCGAGGCATCTCCTTCGAGATCCCAAAGGGAGAGGTGTTCGGGTTCATCGGTCCCAACGGAGCGGGCAAGTCGACGACGATCAAGGTGCTGGCGACCTTGCTCAAGCCCGACTCGGGATACGTCGAGATCGATGGGATCGAGGTCCCCAAACATCCGATGGCCATTCGCCGCCGCATCGGCTACATGCCCGACTTCTTCGGGGTGTACGAAGACCTCTCCGCCTCCGAGTACCTGCACTTTTACGCGGCAGCCTTTCAGATTCCCCGCAGTCGACGCGAGAATACGATCGGCGACGTGCTCGCCCTGACGGACCTCACCGAGAAAGCGAAAGAGCCGGTCGACAGTCTCTCACGTGGAATGAAACAACGGCTGGCACTGGCCCGCGTCCTCCTGCACGACCCGGACCTGCTGCTGCTCGACGAGCCGGCGTCCGGTCTGGACCCGCGTGCCCGCATTGAGGTCCGCGAACTGCTCAAGGCACTGCAAGGGATGGGCAAAACGATCCTGATCTCCTCGCACATCCTGCATGAGTTGGCCCAACTCTGCACCCGCATCGGCATCATCGAAGCGGGCCAATTGGTCACCGCCGGCTCGCTCGAAGAGATTTACGCCAGCCTCGGACTGATGCAGGTGATCCATACACAAATCCTCAACCTGACCGACGACATGCTCGCCAATCTGCGAGCGATCCCCGGCGTCGCCAGCGTTGACACACAGGTCGACCGCGTTTCAATCCAGATGCGAGCAGGCGAACTGACCGCAGAAGACCTGCTCGACAAGATCCACTCGCACGGCGCCCGCATCCGCATGTTCCAACCGGAAGCGATGGACATGGAGACGGCGTTTATGAAGTTGACGGAGGGGAAGACGGCGTGAGAGGGGAGTGGGCTATGGGGAGCAGGGAGTAGGGAGTAGGGAGTAGGGAGTAGGGAGTAGGGAGTAGGGACGACACGAAGATATTGACCACTCAGCCATCAGCCAATAGCCATTAGCCACCAACCTTTGAACTCCAAACGCACACATCTCGAACACATCCCCTGGTGGCGGCATCTGAGCTTTCCGCTGCTCACCAAGGAATTGACCGAGCAGGCGAATCGACGGCGGACGTACGTCGTGCGGTTTCTGTATGCGGCTGTGCTGTTTCTGTTGGGTATCTTCGCCATCGCGGGTGACACGAGCGGCAACGTACGGCTTGGTGCTGGCGGGGCGATCTTTCACAACCTCGTGCAGATGCAGTTCTGGTTGATCCTGATCTTTCTGCCGGCGACAGCGAGTGGCGCCCTCACAATCGAGAAGGAGCGGGACACACTCTCACTGCTGCTCATCACCACGATCCCGCCGTGGTCCATCGTCGTGCAGAAATACCTCAGCCGCCTGCTGCCAATGCTGTCTTTTCTATTACTGGGGTTTCCCTTGCTCGCCGTGGCGTACAGCTACGGTGGCGTGTCGACGAATGAATTGCTGGCGGCGATTGCCATGTTGATCCTGTTCGCAGTACAGGTGGCAGCCGTGTCGATCTTCGCATCGACCTGGTGCCGAACGACAGGAGAGGCATTCATTGCGACCTATCTCATACTGGCCGTGATGTCCATCTTCGGTGTCTGGCCAATGACGCACTTTCGCACTCTCTCGACAGCAACTGGCCTGCGTCACATCGCCGCTGCACAGATCGGCGTCGTACTCTCCATCGGCGCGAGCGTGGTCTGCCTGTTCCTTGCCTGTATGGTTCTGGAACGCCGCGCCTTTCTTCCGGCGCGGAACGTGTTACTGCAGATGTTTCGGCGGCTCGACAAGTTCTATGAGGACATCAATCAGGTGACCGGCGGGATTGTGCTCGTCAACGATGGGGGCGAGCTGCCGGATGAACAGCCGATCGCGTGGCGGGAGACGTCCAAGAAGTCACTCGGAACCGTGCGTTACCTGTTCCGCGTGCTGACCGTGCTGGAGGTGCCCATTCTCTTCGTTGCGGCGACGATCAACCTGAGTAACGTCCGCAACACGAACTCGGTTTCGGTTCTGTTGTTTTTGCTGTGGACCGTCGGTGCGGCCATGTTGTGCGTGCATGCCTCGGGCGTCATCGCTTCCGAACGCTCGCATCAAACACTCGACCCGTTGCTGACCACGCCCCTCACGGGAGCCGACATTCTCAAACAGAAACTGGCCGGCGTGAGACGGCTGATCTTCGTGCTGCTCGTACCGTTCGCCAGCATCTTCGGCTTCCAGACATGGTTTGGCGGCTTCAATCTCGGTTACCTCGTCGGCTCGGCTGCCAGTGCATTGATTTTCTTGTGGCTGATCGCGTGGGGCGCTTTGTGGATTGGACTGCGGCTGAGTTCGCCGATGAAGGCTGTGCTGACGTCGATGATCGTGGTCGCCCTTGTGTGCGGCGTCCCCTTGATCCTGGAGACTGTGTTGTCACGTTCCGCCATGCTGAGAGAACTTTGGATTCCGCGGATTGCCGGCAGCTTCAGCCCGGCGAGCGTCATTCGCACCATCGAGTATCGTGGTCAATTGCTCGGCGTCGAGGACAACCTCGCCTTCGCGATCCAACTGGCGATCCTCCCGTTCTACGGACTGGCGTTGTATCTCATCCGCCGCGAGTGTCTCCGCAGTGCAGACGAGCTCCTCCAGCGACTCCCGGAAGACCCGGATGCCGCGATTGATCCGTTTCAGGTCAGCGGCACAAACGAGTCGGGCTCGCCCCCGGAGTCCGTCACGCTCGCACCCGCGTCGACCTGACATCACCAAACAGTCGCCGCACCACCCCTCCCAAGCCGACGGCTCCGCCGTCGAACAACGCGCGCGAGTCACGCAACATCAGTGCGACTCCGGGGATGGAGTCACCTGCAGTCCTTGAGGCCGTCCGAAAAAGACCGAAAACCGACGGAGACGTCACATCCGCTCCCCCCCGCGAATCCGGAATCCTGCCCCCCACACAAAAGATTTCCGTGATCCTTCTCGACACCAGCCCGTTATCCTGACCAGCAGACCATAATTCGTGTTGCATATTGGCAACGTCCGCCACGAGGCAAGCTATGGTTGAGTTCCTATACGACTGTTTTCAGGGGCCGGCACTCGTCGCGTCGACCCTGGTCTGCTGTGTCATGGCCTACTGGGCCATGGTCACACTAGGAGCAGTTGACCTCGACACATTTGATATCGATCTAGATTTCGACCTGGATGCGGATATCGACGGTCCGGACGTTCAAGTCGACGGCGGCCATCATTCTCCACTCAGTGTGGGCATGGTGGGATTGAAGTTCTTCAACCTCGGTGAAGTGCCGTTGATGGTGTGGATGACTTGTTTCGCCATCTGCACTTGGGCACTCACCATGTTATTCGATCGGGGCATGAGCAATGCCGACACAATCGAGGGACTGAAAGCACTCGCCCGCAACGGCGGGATCGCGTTGTTTCTCGCCAAGTTTATGACACAACCACTTAAAGGATTCTTCGTCACACCGGAGATCAACAAATCGGAAAACCTGCTGGGGCAGACGTGCATCGTCACGACCTCAGAAGTCAACTCGAAACATGGACAGGCCAGTTACGCCACGGAGGCGTCCCCACTCGTGATTAACGTTCGCACGGAAGACGACCAGTTCGTCGCCCAAAAGGGTGAGACAGTCCGCATCGTGGACTTTGAGCCTGAACGCAACACCTTCATCATTCAACGCGTCCAACAGGAGACCTAACCGTGTCTCAACTCATCGATTTGTCCAGCTTAGTGGTATTCGCCCAGATTTTCGAAGTCGGTGCGGGTGTATTGGTGATAATCGGAGCCTTCGTTGTCGCTGCGGGCATCATGTTCTCGCGGTTCTACCGCAAGGTCGGTCCAGAAGAAGCAATCGTCCGATCCGGTTACAAGGGTCTTCATGCGGCGAGTGGAGATGGCATCTGGATTCTGCCCATCTTCCACCGTGCCGAGATGATGGACCTCTCGGTCAAACGGATCGAGATCAAACGCCAAGGCTCCTCCGGTCTCATCTGCAAAGACAACGTACGTGCCGACATCGAAGTTGCGTTCTTCGTCCGCGTCAACAACAAAAAAGAGGACATCCTGCAGGTCGCCCAGTCGCTGGGCTGCGCCCGCGCCTCCGAGAAGGCGGCACTCGTCGAGCTGTTCGACGCCAAGTTCTCCGAAGCCCTCAAGACGGTCGGCAAGCAATTCGATTTCGTCGAGCTGTACGAAGAACGTGACAAGTTCAAGGACGAAATCCTCAAAGTCATCGGACGAGATCTCGACGGTTACACTCTCAACGACTGTGCGATCGATTTTCTCGAACAAACCCCCATCGAGATGCTGTCGCAGATGAACATCCTTGATGCCGAAGGTATCAAGAAGATCACTGATCTCACCGCCCAGGAGCATGTGAAGGCGAACGAGATCACGCGGGAAAAAGAGAAGACCATCAAGAAGCAGGACGTCGAGGCACAGGAGGCGATCCTGGAACTTGAGAAGCAACGGGTCGAAGCGGTCGAGCGGCAGAAGCGGGAGATTGCCGAGATCGCTGCACGCCAACAGTCTGAAGCTGCACAAGTTTCCGAACAGGAACGACTCAAGGCCGAAGCCGCTCGTATCAAGACTGAAGAAGAGCTGTCGGTTGCTGAGGAGAACAAACTGCGGCAGATCATCGTTGCACAACGCAACAAAGAGCGGACCGATGCGGTCGAACGTGAGCGGGTCGAGAAGGATCGCATGCTCGAAGCAACCGAACGTGAGCGTGTCGTGGGTCTCGCTTCCATCGACAAGGACAAGGCGATCGAGGTCGAGAAACGAAACATTCAGGACGTCATCCGCGAACGTGTCGCAGTCGAGCGATCGGTCGTCGAGGAGCAACAACGTATCCTCGACACCGAGCAGTTCGCGACGGCGGATCGGTCCAAGCAGGTTGCCATCACCAAGGCTGAGGAAGAAGCCGAGTCGCGATTGGTTGCTGAGATCAAGGCGGCTGAGGCTCAGAAGCAGGCAGCCGAGCATACGGCCAAGCAGGTCGTCATTGAAGCGGAAGCTCGCGAGGCGGCTGCCCAGAAAGAAACACTGGCCAAGAAGATGCTGGCCGAAGCGGCCCAGGCCGAGCATGCCGCCAAGGGACTGGCCGACGCTCAGGTGCTCGTTGCCCGAGCCGAAGCGGTCGAGAAGGAAGGCACCGCCCAAGCCAACGTCACTCAACGCAAACTCGTCGCAGAAGCCGAAGGCCTCAAGGCCAAATCGGAAGCGATCGAGAAGGAAGGTCTCGCCGAAGCATCCGTCATCGAGCAAAAGTTCTACGCAGAGGCCCGAGGCATCGAGCAGAAGGCCGAAGCCATGAAGATCTTCGACGGCGTCGGCCGCGAGCACGAGGAGTTCAAACTCAAGCTCAACAAGGACAAGGACATCGAGATCGCAGCGATCAACGCCCAGAAGGACATTGCTCACGAGCAGTCCGAGATTGTTGGGGCGGCACTCAAGTCGGCCCGCATCGACATTGTCGGCGGCGAGACCGAGTTCTTCGACAAGATCGTCGACTCGATCAAAGCCGGCAAGTCCGTCGACCGCTGGGTCAATAACTCCCATGTCCTCACCGACGTCAAGGAGACGTTCTTCGCAGGCAACGGCAACGGCGACTTCCGCGCAAACCTCAAACAGTTCACCGACCACTTCGGCCTGAGCTTCGAGGACGTCAAGGACCTGTCGGTCGCAGCCCTGCTCGGCAAGATGCTGTTGGACTCGGACGACGACGTGATCACTGCAGGGTTGAAGAAACTCCAACGCACCGTGACATCGATGGGCCTCTCCGATAAGAAAGTCGCCGCATTAGGACTGGCCGCAGCGGCTGAGGACAAGGCGTGAGTTCGTGGGAGAATAGAACGCGGATGACGCGGATCAGGCTGATTTTGGCGGATCGGTATCTGGTGGATGGAGGCAGGTGAGTTTCGGATTAAAGGTCGACATGGCAGACTAAGCAAATCTGCATGCATCTGTCCAATCCGCGTCATCCGCGTTCTATTCAAACAGGATCCGCTCATGCCTACTGACAAACTGATCCATGGCGACCTCACGGAGAAGATCATCGGAGCCTATTACCACGTTTACAACTCATTGGGGTACGGATTTCTGGAGAAGGTTTACGAGAACGCCCTTACCCACACTTTGCGGAAGGAAGGGATCGCGGTTGCAACACAGTATCCAGTCAGCGTGTACTTCGAGGAGCAACATGTCGGGACATATTTCGCAGACCTGATCGTCGCCGAACGGGTCATCGTCGAAGTCAAAGCTGCCGTCGGTCTGTCCCCAGCCAACGAAGCCCAACTCCAAAACTATCTCAAAGCAACACCCATTGAAGTCGGTCTCCTCCTCAACTTCGGCGAGACCCCCGAATTCCGTCGCAAGATCTTCTCCAACGAAAAGAAGCCCCATCTGATCAAAAACTAATCCGCACATATCAGCCCAATCCGCGTCATCCGCGTTCCATCATCTCTCTCGCGATCCATGCCTGAAGCCCCACCACAACCCGAAGCCGCGCCGCAGCTTGAGAGCGGGACGTATGAGATTCTGCGCAATCGGCTGAGAGGGCACGGCGACGAGTTACGGAAGCGGCTGGGGACGCTCAATGCGGCTCGCAAGGACGTGTTCGGGTCGATCGATCTCAAGCTGCTCTCGACCGAGAGGATCACAACTGAGAACAACTGTGTACCGCGCGACATGGTGTCGATCGGGAATCGCTTTCTGTTCGGCTACAACGTGCAGTTCGGCCTCAAGGTTGAACGGAACATCGCAGACGTCTTCGCCCTCTACGAGTTCGCACGAAACGACGAGTCCGACCAAGCCCACGGGTTACAACCCGTGGGTCTCGACCTCATCAACGACGCCCAATTCCAAAAAGACTTCCAGGACATCTACCGCTACTACAAGGCGGCGACTTTCTCGAAGTTCTTCGTCCGCGGCGTCTACCTCTACATGGTCTTCCAGGTCGGCAAGGCGGCGACCGACATCAAGAGCTTCAAATGGCTCATCGAGAACGACTCGCTGCGTTACCTCGACAACCGCTCCGATCACGAAGTCCGCTTCCCGCCCCAGCACGAGTTCGAGTGGAACCGCACGACGCGCGACATGCAGCGGCACGGACTGCATCCGCACATCTCGATCGACGATCGCATGTTCGTCGAGACAGTCGGCGGCGACCTGACGATCAAGATCGAAGACAACACGGAGTCGGGACGCGGCATCTATGCCGAGGAGGTCGACGATCCGGACCAGACGCTCGATGATGCCGAGATCTACTACGCGATCGTCGGCAATCTGATCCTGCTCAAGATTCGCCCGTACCAGGAAACGAAGTGGCGATACATCGTCTACAACGAGAAGATTCAGCAGGCGATGCGGGTCGACTCGATCGAGCATGCGTGCGTGCTGTTGCCCGACGATCACGGACTCATCTTCTCGAACGGATACTACCTGCAAAGCGGCGAGGCCAAGACGTTCGAGTCCGACGTGCAGGGACTCAAGTTCGAGCGCCGCGTCGCTTCACCCAACGGTGAGGACACGCTGTATGTGTTCTATCAGCCGGAGAGTGGTCAGTACGTGCTGCTGGCGTACAACATCATCGAGCAGACCGTCGACACGCCAGTCGTTTGTCACGGCTTCACGATGTTCCATGCGGGCGAGATGCTGCTGTTCAAGACCCAGCACGACCCACAGAAGCATCACCAGATTCAGGTCTGGCAAACGCCCTACGTCGGCGAGGACTTCGTTCCGCACCAGAGCACCGACTCGTACCTCTACAAGATCGGCAACCGAGACATCGTCCGCGGCATGGCCGAATGCCACTTCATTCTCGGGCTGATCGAGAAGGAAGACACTTACGCCGGGTTGTATGTGGACCTCGTGAAGGAAGCGACCGACGTCCTCGACAGCTACTTCTGGATCAATCACGAAGATGCAGCGAATCTCGGGGAGCCACTCGGACAGATCAAGGCAGCGGCCACGTCAGCTGTCGAGGAGTTCGAGAAGGTCGTCCGCGTCCGCAGGAACACGACCGAGCAGACCCAGCGGGTCACGAACGAGACGCGCGAACTGCTCAACAGCGTCGGCCGCGCACGCTTCGAGACGATCGACGAGTTTGTGCAATCACTCGCCTCCCTGCGTCGCGTCCGGGGCGAGATCATCGGCCTGCGAGACCTGCGGTATGTCGATGCCGAGTTAGTTGAAAAACTGGAGCAGGAGGTCACGCAGGCGACGGAGGAATTGTCGCAGCGCTGTGTCGAGTTCTTGCTGCGGGATGATGCGCTCAAGCCGTATGAGCAGCACGTAAGAGACGAGCAAGCCGGCATCGAGCATCTGACGAAGGTCGCCGATGCGAAAGCGGTCGACGAGAAGATCGCCGCCTCGGCTGCTGAGCTGGAGATGCTGATCGAGATTGTCTCGAATCTGAAGATCGACGATGCGACCCAGCGGACGGCCATCATCGACAACATCTCGGCTATCTTCGCGAAGGTCAACGCGGCCCGAGCCGGCCTCAAACGGAAGATGCAGGAACTCGCCTCCGTCGAAGGGGCGGCTGAGTTTTCGTCACAGCTCAAACTGCTCAACCAGTCGGTCGTCAACTACATCGACGTCTGCGACACGCCGGAAAAGTGCGAGGAGTACCTCACCAAACTCATGGTGCAGGTCGAGGAACTGGAGGGCAAGTTTGCTGAGTTTGACGACTTCATCGTACAGCTAGCCGACAAGCGAGAGGAGATCGCCTCCGCCTTCGAGTCACGACGGATGCAGCTCGTCGAGAAGCGAAACAAACGGGCAGGCGCCCTTGCGCAGGCAGCCGACCGCATCCTCAAGGGAGTCAAAACCCGCGTTGAGTCGTTCAGCGACATCAATGACATCCACGGGTACTTCGCGTCGGACCTGATGATCGAGAAGGTCCGCGACATTATTGATCAACTTGGCGAGTTGGGGGACTCGGTCAAAGTCGACGATGTGCAATCGCGGTTGAAGACAATCCGTGAAGACGCCGTCCGACAACTCAAGGACCGGCAGGAACTCTACGAGGACGGCGAAGGCGTCATCCGCTTCGGCAATCACAGGTTCAGCGTCAACACGCAGGTCCTCGACTTGACGACCGTGCTGCGCGAAGAGCGGCTGCACCTGCACCTTACCGGCACCGACTTCTACGAGGAGATCGAGTCTGAAATCCTCAATGCCACGCGTGATGTGTGGTCAATGGAAGTCATCAGCGAAAACCGCGACGTCTACCGGGCCGAGTACCTCGCCTACCAGATGCTCCAAGCTGCGCGAAACGAAAAGTCCGATTCATCGTTTCGCACAGATTCCGACAATCATCTCGCGGACGTCCAGCGGTTCATGGGGCCTCGCTACTCCGAAGGGTACACCAAAGGGGTTCACGATCACGATGCAGCCATCATCCTGCGGGCACTGCTCGACATCGACGCCAACTGCGGACTGCTGCGGTACTCGTCGCGTGCGCGGGCGATGGCGGACGTCTACTGGCATCACTTCGGACGAGTCGCCGACAAAAAACTGATGGCGTCCAAACTCACCGGCTTCGGCGAGATTGCCAGTCTCTTTCCCGGCACAGCTCAGCAACTGGCATACACCCGCGAACTGCGAAAGATGCTGGGCGAGTTCATTGCCACATCGGGCCTGTTCGAGGACGCGGACGAGTCCCTGCTCGACGAGGCAGCAACGTATCTGTTCCATGAACTTAGTACGGCCGGTGACAGTTTCGTCATCGCCAGGGCAGCTGCCCAGTTACACGACGAGTTCCACCAGCACCTCACGACTCTCAACGCGAATGATCGGTTTTCCGAGTCGTTGAAAGCGGTCCAGAAGAACCAGGATGCCGCGTTTTCGCTTGCCCGTGACTGGGTCACCGCCTACGTCACCACGGCGAGCGGGGGACGTCAGTCCCCCGATACGTCCGCTGTGGCCGACGTGTCGGACGTCGAAGAGCAGACAAACCAACGGGGGGTTGACACCCCCCGCTCGCCAGCGCTTGACCACATCGACGAGGTTGCTGCGATGTTGATCTCGGGCGACATCAATCGTGACGCCGTCGTTGAGACAGACATGTCGTGCACGCTCATGAATCTCGTGGGTACGCATGCGGTCATTGACGGCGGCGCGTATGAGTTGCAGTTCAACCGTTTCATGGAACGACTCGAACGCTTCGAACGGCTGACGGTGCCTGCGTATCGTACGTACCACGAACTCAAAACCCGTGTCGTCGATGGAGCTCGCGACGAGATGAAGCTCGCCGAATTTCAGCCTCGCGTGTTGACGTCCTTCGTGCGGAACCGGCTGATCGATCAGGTCTACCTGCCACTCATCGGCGACAATCTCGCCAAGCAGATCGGCACTGCAGGGGCAGACAAGCGGACGGATCGTCAAGGGCTCCTTTTGCTCATCTCACCGCCCGGATACGGCAAGACGACGTTGATGGAGTACATCGCCAACCGGCTGGGCATCATCTTCATGAAGATCAACGGCCCGGCGATCGGTCACGAGGTCACGTCGCTCGACCCGGCTGCCGCTCCGAATGCTGGCGCCCGCGAGGAGATCGAGAAGCTCAACCTCGCCTTCGAGATGGGCGACAACGTGATGATCTATCTCGACGACATTCAGCACTGCAACACGGAGCTCCTGCAGAAGTTCATCTCGCTCTGCGACGCTCAGCGGAAGGTCGAGGGGGTCTACAAAGGCAAAACGCGGACATATGACTTCCGCGGCCGCAAGGTCGCCGTCGTAATGGCAGGCAACCCGTACACGGAGAGCGGCGAGAAGTTTCAAATCCCCGACATGCTCGCTAACCGGGCTGACATCTATAACCTGGGTGAGATCATCGGCGACTCAGCCGACGCGTTCGAGATGAGCTACCTCGAAAACTCGCTCACGTCGAACCCGGTTCTCGCCAAGCTCGCAGCTCGGTCACAGCAGGACGTCTACGCGGTCATCAAGATGGCCCAGAAGGCATTGAGAGGCGAGCAGGCGACCGGAGAAGGCGTTGACCTCGAAGGCTCCTACGCGATGGAGGAACTCAACGAGTTTGTCGCCGTCATGCAGAAGCTGATGCGGGTGCGTGATGTCGTCCTGAAGGTCAACCGGGCGTACATCGAGTCAGCCGCCCAGCACGACGACTACCGGACGGAGCCGCCGTTCCTGCTGCAGGGTTCGTACCGCAACATGAACCGCATCGCCGAGAAGGTGTTGCCCGTGATGAACGATGACGAGTTGCAGACGCTCATCGTCAGCAGTTACCAGAACGATGCCCAGACGCTCACGTCCGGCACCGAGGCGAACCTGCTCAAGTTCAAGGAACTGATCGGCCTCGCCACCGAGGAAGAGTGGCAACGCTGGGACGACATCAAACGGACGTATCGACAGAACGTCAAGCTGCGGGGTATCGGCAGCGACGACAAGACGGGGCAGGTCATCGCCACGCTGACGACATTCGCTGACGGCCTCGAATCGATCCGCAAGACGCTCGCACACGGCGTCGTCGAGCTTACCACCAAGGACGGAGCCAGCGCGCGTGAGGAGCGGATGCTCGAAGAGGCCGAACGGTTGAACACGCATCTGGCAGAGTTGTCACATCGCCTGACCGATGGAGTCGAGAAGATCGGTCATCTCGCCGATCGTCCGATCCGTATGCCGCCATTGGAGGTGCCGCCGATTGAGATGAAGTGGCCTGAAGGGTTGCCGGCGGTCTCTGGCACCGCTACGCCGCAAGCGTCGTCCATGATTCCCACTGACGATCCGGCCGTCTTCGCCCAGCGGACGCCTCTCGAACCGATGAGCAGCGACCCGGAGACCAAGCGAATCACTGTCGTCAACCGCATCCCTCGCACGGTCCTCAACGTGCTGGAGCATCAGTTTGAACTCATGGAAGGCTGGCTCAGACCACTCATGGATCGCTCGGACGAACAGCGTGCAGAGCTGCACAACCTCGGCAATCAGATTGAGCAATGCCTCAAGGACTACGGCAAGCTATTACGTCGGCTGGAAGACGCCGAGGAGAAGGAAGACGTCGAATCGACGGTGGAATAGACCACGGATTACGCGGATGCCACGGATTCAAGACCCACCATCATTTTGTATCTTCTTCGAGTCTCACTGTTGGTGGACGTGTCACTTGCAGATGCTGGTGATACGCTGTTAGTTCTTTCTCGATGGGATGCAGAGGACAACAATGACCGCGAACATCTTCTCGACTTACTCAACTGGTGAGAATCGTGTAACGGCTTCGATCATGGCCGTAATACAATCACTGTCTTTCGGGAGGGTTGAGAAGTTGTTGCAAGGATTGCTCGGGAAAGACGACTTCAATCTCGTCCAATTCAATCCGCAGCCGTCAAAAGGTGGTATCGGAGTTCCAGATTACTCAGTTGAAAGCAGTTGCCACCTGCTGTTCGAGACCAAAGTGAAGACGAACTCCGTTCGAGAGAATCAGCTTCAACGGCACCTCGCCCGATTTGACGCAAGGAAAGAAGTAACGCAAATCTTGCTTGTACTGACTCCAGATAGCAATGAGCCAGCTGCTTGCAGAAAGGTTGACGACGAGCGACTTATATGGGCTCCGTTTGCGAGGTTGGACCAAGCGATTACCGAGCTGTTGTCAGATCCGCTTGAGGTTATTTCAGAACGGGAAACCTTCCTGCTTCGAGAACTCCAAGCAATGATGCTTAATGAAAAACTGATCGCATCAGAGAACAACGTAGTAATCGTCGCCGCGCGAGGAGCCTGGCCAATGTACAAGCAATACCACGCCTATATCTGCCAACCCGAGCGTTCCTTTCAACGAGTGCATCGAATGGGTTTCTATGCGGATGGAGCAATTCAGCCACTTGTTCCCCGAATCATTGAGAAGCACGTCTATGAACGCGTCGAGTTCCGATGCGGCCTTCACAGGGGAGTCCTCGGCGATTTGGTCGACAAGACGCTCTCGGATGGAAAGCAGAGGGAGGGACAATTCTACAAAGTCATGTTCTTGTCAGACCCTGGCTCGAACGACACCCACGATCTTGAAAACACCATTCCGAATGACCTCACGACGGAGACAGGTCGAACGTGGGCATTCACGCTGAGCCAACGGTATGTCTCCTTCGATCGCTTGAAGCGAGCAAAGAGAACCAGCGACCTCGTCGTTCAGTAGTCTCGTGGGTCATGCTATCGCCGCGTCGATCCAGGCCATTAACGACTCACGGACGCGATCCATTGTGGTGGTCGTTGACGTCTTGCACGCCATCAATTGGTTCTCACCGGCCACATCGGCTCTGGCGAACATGTAGAACTTGATCTTCGGTTCGGTGCCGGAGGGACGCACGGCGATGCGGACGGTGATGCCTTCTGTGGGTGCGGTCTCGAAGAACAGCAGATTGCCTTGCGGCTCAGGCAGATCAGCCGATTTGGTGTTGGCGGGGAGTGAGCGGACCTCGTGGGTGCCGAAGTCCCGGACCGATGCCAGTGGCAGACCGGCTAACTCCTGTGGCGGGGCTGTGCGAAACGCCTCCATGATCTGTCCGATCTGACGGCTCCCCTCTGCTCCTTCACAGACTTTCGAGGTCTGTCCTTCCCAGAAGTAGCCGTGCTCGACGTAGAGTTCGTCCAGCCGACAGAGAAGCGTTTGACCGCTCAGTTCTGACGCACATTCTGTGATGTAGAGGGCAGCGATGCCCGCGTCCTTGTCACGCGCATAGGTGCCGGCGAGGTAGCCGAGCGACTCCTCAGCCCCGAAGACAAACTTGTCCGGTCCCTCTGCGTCAATCGTTTGACCGATGTACTTGAAGCCGACGAGCAGATCGTCAATCACCCGCACTCCATGTGACTTGGCAATCTCGCCGATCAGAGGAGTCGTCACGAGTGTCTCGACGACGAAGTGTTGCGGCGTGAGTTCACCCGCAGCATCGCGCTTTCGCACGATGTAGTCGGCGATCAGGCTGCCAATCTGATTGCCTGTCAGATGCACAAACTCGCCATCGCTCCCCTTCACACAGACGCCGAGGCGGTCTGCGTCCGGGTCGGAGGCGAGGATCACGTCCTGCCCATGTTCCTTAGCGTGAGCGATCAACGGCTCAAACACGACTGTCCGCTCGGGGTTTGGGAAGTGGTCAGCGACGTTGGGGAATTCGCCGCTCGGTTGTCGATGTGGCTCGTAGATTTCGATGCCGTTGAAGCCAGCTCGCTGCAAGACCTCGTAGCACACAGTCTCGCCAACGCCGTGCAATGGCGAGAACAGCCCCGGCAATTCGCGCGCATTCGACAGACTCATGCCGACGACCGTGCTGAGATAGTCAGTGTCGATCTCTTCACCAATCAACGAAATCCGGCCAGTCGACACGGCCTCATCGAAGTCCACCGTGGGGATTTCACCTGCCTCGTACACACAGTCAATGATTCCCTTGTCGTGGGGCGGGAGCACTTGACCGCCGGTTGACCAGTAGGCTTTGAAACCGTTGTCGCTGGGCGGGTTGTGGGAGGCGGTGATCATCACGCCCGCGTGGCAGCCCAGATGCCGGACCGCGAAAGACAGTTCGGGCGTCGAGCGATATTCCACAAACAGAAACACCTGCATGCCATGAGCGGCAATTGTCGTTGCAGTCAGACGTGCGAACTCTCGCGAACGGTTCCGCGTGTCATGTGCGATCACGACCCTGCCGTCGGCGATTCCCTGTGATTTCAGATAGGTCGCAAGCCCATGAGCCGACTCAGCAATTGTGCGCGGGTTGATCGTGGCTGAGCCAAACTCTGCCATCAGTCCGCGTCGTCCCCCCGTGCCGAAGGGGATCACCTCCCAGAATAACCGGTCCAGCGTCTCCCAATCGTTCGCGATAATGAGCTTTTCGATCGACGGCACATACTCGGCATACTGCGGCTCCGTGAGCCAGCGTGTGAGATTCGCGTGTGCTCCGTCGGAGAGGGAGCCGTGGTCGGTTGCGGTTTTGATCTGATCAAGAACCGTGGATTCGACTGACATCGGGTGTCCTTTGAAGTTGATTGAATGGTTCGGTATCACGAGCGACTGAAACCCGGACCCGGTGGGGAAAACTCTGGACTTGATAGAACGCGGATGACGCGGATCGAGCGGAGAGTTGCGGATGAGAAAAGACCATTCGCCCGATTTGCGTCATTCGCGGTCCTAAAACACAACCACGAATGATGCGAATCATCGCGAATCTCAATTTCGCGTCGCTCACAAGTACGGACACATTAAATTGAAATCTCCGACTGATTCTAGTGTGACAACGACGTGTGACTCCCTGAGGTGTCCGGTGACCACTCTTATTCTTCCTTGAACATCAGCCCAATCTGCGTCATCTGCGTTCTATCCATCTGGTTCATCGATGTACTCCGAGACCGCAGCCAGCAGCGGGTTGATGGTCTGTTCCTGAATGTCGTGCGGCGGTTTCCAGGGGAACCACTCGTAACCGAGATGTTCGGTGACATGAATGTCGACGTCGTGGAGCAGTCTTGCAAGGAAGATGATGAGTTCCTTCGGCTCCCCCGGATGACGCCGGTCGCTCATCGGGACCGTGTACCGTGACCAGTAGCGGAACTTCGCGTCGAGCTCGATGTCGCTGTATTGGATGCCTGTCTCCTCTTCGAGTTCCCGGAGCGCGCACTCCTTTTCGCTTTCGCCGGGGTCAACGTGTCCCTTCGGCAGGTCCCAACGGTCAGCGTGCTTCATCAGGAGGAACTCCTCAATCGGATTTCCTCGCACGATGAGCACGCCGCACGATTTCAGCACGGCCATGAGAATCTCTTTCCAGTTCCTTTCTCGTTCACGGTTCGACCGGCGGAACGGCCCAATCCGGCATTGTCTCCAACGAGATGCCCATAATGGGGATCAGCAGCCAGAATGTCACGGCTGTCACGATCACCACGCCGAGGAGATTGAGAATCAGTCCGTGCCGCATCATCTGCCCCATCGAAACGCGTCCGCTGGCGAACACGATGGCATTCGGAGGTGTTGCGATCGGCAGCATAAATGCACAACTGGCGGTGACAGTCGCCGGAATCATGAGCAGCCGTGGGTCGACCCCCAGCGTGACGGCTGTCCCCGCGAGGATCGGCAGCAGCGTGCTGACCGTCGCCACGTTCGAGGTGAACTCCGTGAGGAACGTCATCATCAGACAGATGCAGAACACGAGCACCGGTAGAGGTGTTCCGGCGAGTGACGTGGCGAGCGTTTCTCCCAACCATTCTGACAGCCCGGTTCCGTGAAATGCGCCGGCCATCGCAAAACCGCCACCCAACAGCAGAACGATCCCCCAGGGCATCTTGTGCTCGACTGTGTCCCAGTCGATGAGGCGTTCACGCGTGCCATCCTTCGTTTTTGCCGAGAACACGAACAGCAAGAGTGCCATCGTCATGGCGACCGTCGCGTCGTGAACGGCTCCGCTGGCAACCAGTGCATCGACCCCCAGCTGTTCCGTCAGCAATGACTCGTACCACGTTCCCCAACCGGGCAGCAGCGTCCAAACCTCGCCGGTCGCATCGTCGCGAAACTGGAGGGGCTTACGAAACACCCATAACAGGGCCGTCGATATGAATACGATGAGCATTGCCCACTCACCCGAAGACGGCTTGCCCAAGGCTCGGATTCGCTCACGAAAGAAACCCCGTCCCGGGTCATGGTCCCCCAGATGTCGCGGCAGCCGCCACGTCAGCGAGAGATAGGCGAACAGCAGCATTAGTCCGGTCAGCGGCAGAAACACGGGCAGCCATTCCCCCATCGAAACGTCCGGCGCATCGGGAAACAACTGCTTCCACTGGCCGAGAAACGTCACGTTGGTGGGGGTGCCGACCAGCGTCGAGAGGCCACCAGAACTCGCGCCATAGGCAATGCCCAACATCAGTCCAATGCCGAGTTGCGAGAGTGCCGCCTGACTCTGTTGCCGTCCTTCGTCCGATGTCGCTGTTGCTTCCTCGACCTCGCCGAGCGTTCGCAGCAGTGCAATGGCGATCGGCAACATGAGCATGGTCGTCGCCGTGTTGCTGATCCACATCGAAAGAAACGCAGTCGCCGTCATGAAGCCCAGCACGATGCGCGGCGGACTCCCCCCAATCACATGCACCACATGCAAGGCGATGCGGCGATGGAGCCCCCATTTCTCAATCCCCAGCGCAATCACAAACCCACCAAAGAACAGAAAGATGTTCGCATTCACGTACGCCGTCGCGACATCGTTCGCCGACTGGATGCCCAACAACGGATACGCCGCCAACGGGATGAGCGATGTCGCCGCGATGGGGATCACCTGCGAAACCCAGAGCACGGCCATCAACACAGTTGCCGCAGCAAGGCGATGCGCCGCAGGTGACAACCCGTCTGGTGTCGGCAGGAGCAACAAGGCAATAAACGCGGCAAGCCCGAACGGCAGGCCCAGCCAATTCCAATCGGGATGCCCCCTCTGGAAATCATCCCTCGGTCGCGAATGAGGCAATTTGTCCTGCATGCCAGACGTGATACCCCTTCGATCACTTCAATGACAACCGAGAAGCGGTGAGCGTCGAAGGAAGTCCGCTACCTGACTCGAATCTCATACAGCTTAGGCCAGTTCTTTCCCGTGACGAACAAGCGGCCCGTTGACTCATCGAAAGCGATGCCATTGAGAACGTGCTCCTTCGAAGGGCGGCTGCGGGCGGCCCAGAGGGAGCGGAGGTCGAGCCAGCCGAGCAGGCGACCATCCTCCGGGGAGATGCGGGCGATCATGTCTTCGTACCAGACGTTGGCGAGAATCTGGCCGTTGACGTACTCCAGTTCGTTCAGCTTGTTGATGCGGCGGCGGCCTTCGTGGACTGAGATTCGGCGCACCTCCTCGAACGTCGCGGGGTCGAGGAACCGCAGAGTTGAAGAGCCATCGCTCATGACCAGATGTGTGCCATCGTGTGTGAGTCCCCAGCCCTCACCTTGATAGCGAAAAGTCTCCTTGTAGGCGAAGGTGTCCTTGTCGTACGTGTAGGCACGACGCTGTTTCCAGGTGAGTTGAACGATGGAGTCGCCCCAAAGCGTAATCCCCTCACCGAAAATACGTTCCTGCAAATTGACCTGCCGCAGGACTCGGCCCGTTTCGAGATCGACCTCTCGTAAGCTCGACTTCCCGTATTGTCCGGTCCCTTCAAACAACCGTCCGTCTGCGAAAGCGAGTCCCTGACAGAACGCCCCCGGATCGTGCGGGTAAGTATTGACAACTTCGACGTGATGAACGGGAACAGATGACGAGCGACCGACGGCCATCAACCCGACGGTCAAACACAGCGACACTCCCAGCAGACCTCCGATGATCATCAGCCTGCGGAGTGACACCGGTGGGCGGGAATCAGGTTGTGCGGTCGTGTCATTCACGTTCGGAAACACTCAGCAACGAATCAGGAGCCTCGTCTCAGTGTCGCGAGTTTCGCACGACGTGCAAAGGCCAATCGGAGAGCTGACGACGCCACTCAGTTGGCATCCCTGATCGACTCAGATCGGTCTGAAAACGCGGATGAGTCATGGGTGGCAGGGACAGCAGCGAAGCGGATGGCCCTGCGCGGTCGACGTCCGGGCCTTCCCTTCGGCCCAGATCCGGCCACCCATAAAGTTTCAGAGAGAGCCTATCGCGTGTGAGTGACTACGAGGTTGTCTCGGTGAATGACCTCGGAATAGGGCAGATCGCCGAGCAGGGATTCGATTTCGTGACTCTGCTTGCCTGCGATTGTTGCCGCATCGCGGGAGCCGAAGTTGGTGAGGCCGCGTGCGAGTTCGGTGCCGTCGGAGGCAACGAGCGTGACGATGGCTCCCTTCTCAAAGTCACCATCGACGGACGTCATGCCGATCGCGAGGAGTGATGTGCCTCGCTCACAGACGGCACGGCGAGCGCCATCGTCGATATGAATGCGGCCGGCAGAGGGGACCGAATACCCGATCCAGCGTTTCCATGCGGGGAGAGTTCGTCCGCCGGCAAGGAAGAGTGTGCCGACCTCACAACCCGCAAGCACGTCGTCCAGCACTGTCGGACTGGTCCCGTTGGCGAGGATGACATTCTCGCCGACAGCCGTCGCCGTCTTAATCGCCTCCAGCTTCGACTGCATGCCGCCGGTTCCGCGTTTGCTGCGAATATCGGCCGCGACTTGAAACAGGTCATCGCTCCACTCATCGACTTGCGAGATGACCCGACTATCAGGCTTTGACGGGTCGCCATCGTACAGGCCCTCGATGACCGAGAGGATGATCAGCAGCGGATCGTTGAGCAATGTCGTCACCAGAGCGGCCAGCCGGTCGTTGTCGCCAAAACGAATCTCCTGCACGCTGACGGTGTCGTTCTCGTTCACGATCGGGACCGCGTCATACTCGAAGAGCGTGTTGAGCGTGTTGCGGATGTTGAGGTACCGCGAGCGTTGCTTGAAGTCGTTGCCCGTACAGAGAATCTGGGCCGCGTGGTAACCATGACCTCGGAGGGCTTCGTCGTAGAGGCGAATCAGGTGAGCCTGACCGGCGGCTGCGGCCGCCTGCAGATGCGGGAGGTCGGTCGGCCGTCCCGGCAGTTTGAGCAGGCCGATCCCTGCCCCAACCGCTCCACTGGACACGACGACGACTCGCCGACCCGTCTTTCGCACCCGATCGATCTGTTCACACAGGGCGGCAATCCGGTCCCGATTAAGCGAATCGTCATCGCACGAGAGCACATTCGTCCCGATTTTGACCACAAGAGTCCGGGCCGCCGCGATCACTTCCTGTCTGACGAGATTCTGCATAGTCGGAGTCGGTTGGGTGGTTGCAGGATCGACATCGTATCGAAAGCAGGTGTTCGCGCAAATGACGGCCACAGCGATCGGTCTTGTCCCCCTTGATTGATCGCCGTAGTATTCGCTTTGCCATTTGGCACTGTGGTTCCGCCTCATGCTCGACAAATGTGGCCTGTGTCTCAGTTTTCCGATCCATCGCCGCTTTCCGACGAGGCGACTCGCCTTCCCATGAATGAAGGCGAGATGCTGACGCTGTCCGCTGAGGACATCGAAGCTGCCTACGAGCGGGCGCTCCAGGCAGTCACCACAGCGGAAAAGTCGATCGGCTTTGATGATGTTGATCCGATTGAAGAGGTGACCCCGGCGGATGTCGTGCCGGCGCCGACGAGTGTCGAAGACGAATCGACGCCCGTCGAGAGTTCGGCCGGCGACAATCAGGCTGATCAGGACATCATCGCCGACGTCACCGAGGCGGGCGGGGGACGAATCCAGCCGCGACAGGTCCTCGAAGCGGCACTCTTCGTCGGCGGGGATTCGCTTACGACAAAGCGACTCGGAATGATGCTCGGAGAAGGTATCTCCGCGGAGGAAGTCGAGGAACTGATCGCCTCGCTTAATGCCCAGTATGCCGACGAACATCGCCCATACGAAATCCGCTTGAGCGAAGGCGGCTATCGACTTGTGTTGCTTGAGGAGTTTGAGGCGGTGCAGAGCCGTGTGTACGGCACGAATCCGAAGGACGTCAAACTGTCGCAGGAAGCACTCGAGGTGCTCGCGTTCGTTGCCTATCGTCAACCGGTGACGAGCGACGACCTGGAAGAGACGGAGAAGCCGAACGCAATGTCGCTGCTGCGTCAGCTGATGCGACGACAACTCGTGAAACTCGAGCGTGACGAGTCAAACGCCAGTGCGGTGACGTATCATACGACACCACGCTTCCTGGAACTCTTCGGGCTGCGCAGCCTCAATGACCTGCCCTTCCCGGAAGACCTCGTGCTGAAGTGACCCCGTCTGCGTGATGTGCCGGTCTGCTTCATGCAATCTCGTAAACGTTTGACTACGATGTTCCTCGCGGGTCGCAGAGACATCGTCGTTGTGGAACGCGACGGTGGGGTTTTCACGGCAACCGTCTGGTCCGGGAACGAAGCGTGGAAAGAAGTCTGTGGGTTTCGGTGGCATTTGGAGGAGCGCTCGTTGTCGGCGGTCTGCTGATGATGCGGTCGCACTGGCGCGCCTGGCAGAAACAGCAAAGCGATTCCGAACTGAACGAAGCCGATCAGAAGTTCCTTCGCAGACGTTTTCGCAGACGCATGCAGGCGTCGGGGTTGCTGGTCCTCATCGGCATCATCCTTCCACTCGGCGACTTCATCTTGAGTGAAGCAATGGGCGATGCGGGTCGGATGCCCAAACTGGCGGGCTTCGCCGCGTACGTGATCCTCGTACTCTTGCTGGCTGTGTGGGTGGTGCTGCTCGCTGTGGGGGACATGGCATCGACCAAGGTTCACACGACGGTTTCGCTCAATCGCATCCGCGCTGAGCAACGCAAACTCGAACGTGAGGCCGCCGATCTGCGTTCGCAAATCGCCAACGACCGCCGTTCATCGAACGGCGCTGCTCCGACTGACGATGGCCAATCCTGACGATCCTCTGCATTTCAAGTCGTCCGGTTGGGAGGTCGTCATTTAGCCGGTATACTGAGATTCGTTCCTCAGTCCTTCCATCCTCTGGAGCCGACGATGACACGCCCGACCACGCGACGCGAGTTTCTGCAACATTCGACTGAGGCGGCTGTGGCGACGGCGGCTGTTGGAACGCTCGCCGGGGCTTATGCCTCGGCCGCAGACCAGAGTGCCACCTTGAGTCTGGGCATCATCGGCTGCGGCAGCATCATGACGCATCATGTGCGTGGGCTCGTCAGCCGCAAGGAGAACGTCTCGATCGCTTACCTGTGCGACGTGGACCCGGCGCAGATCGAGAAGATGGCGCAGGTGATGGGGGAACATCAGTCTGCACCAGCCAAGCGGACGTCACGCTACGAGGACGTGATCGAGGACGCGGACGTCGATGCGGTCATCATCGCAACGCCCCATCACTGGCATGCTCCCATCGCCATCGCGGCGATGGAGAACGGTAAGGACACGTACATCGAAAAGCCCATCTCGCATGTGTTTGACGAGGGGCCAATGATCATCGCTGCTGCCGAGAAGTACGACCGCGTTGTGCAACAGGGAAGCCAAATGAGGAGCAGTCCCGTCACCGAGCAAGCGGGTGAGCTGCTGACTGAGGGGATCATCGGCGAAGTCAAAGTTGCGAGAGCATGGACGGCTGAGATGCGTCACGTCGTCAAGCCGGTTCCCGATAGCACGCCGCCGCAAGGGGTCGACTACGACCGCTGGCTCGGTCCGGCGCCGAAGCATGCCTTCAACAAGTACCGCTTTCATCAGACATGGCGGCTGTTTCAGGATTACGGCAACGGCGAGATTGGAGACGACGGCATTCATGATCTCGACATGGCCGCATGGGGGCTGGGAGTCGACACACTCCCGCAGAAGGTCACCGCCCGCGGCAGTCGCATGATGCTGCACGGTCATGCCAGCGAGTACCCCGACAACATGCACGTGACCTACGAGTACCCCGACGGCCGGCTGCTTGTTTATGAGAACTACCCCTTCACCAGTTACGGCCTGCACGGATTCGACAACGGCAACGTCTTCTACGGCACAGAAGGCTACATGGTCTTCTCCCGTCGCGGAGCGTTCAGCACATTCCTCGGACCGAAGGGCAAGCCCGGACCAACGGAGCGGAAAGAGATCCGCACCGAGAAAGGCTATCCGGAGCACATGGCCAACTTCCTCGGCGCGGTTCGCAACCATGACCGGAACACGCGCGCGAACCCGGAGATCGCTCACCGTTCGTGCTCACTCGTCCATCTCGGAGAAGCAACCTATCGCACCACCGGTCAACTGGAATTCGACATCGACGCAGGCCAGTTCATCGACTGCCCGGAAGCGAACGCACTGCTCACGAAAGAGTACCGAGCACCGTATGGGGTGTGAGTGACGGAACCTTCCGTGCACGGTTGAAATCGAATATCTGGCTGACGGTGGCCGACTTCGTCTCGATGAAGGTCACTCCTCAACGACGATTCGACAATCAGGCAAAGCGGCTGTCAGTTCGTCGATCGCAGCTTGTGTCGGCGGGTCGAGTGAGAGCGTGAGCGATGTCAGCTCGGTGAATTCCTGAAGTTGCATCAGTCCTGCATCGGTGACCTGTGTTCCTGCGAGGTTCAGGATTCGCAGCCCCGTCAGCTCTCTCAAAACTTCGATCACCGCATCGGTGACCTGCGTCCCTGCAAGGTTGAGCGAGCGAAAGCGAGGGACCTTTGTGAGGTGCCTGACCCCCTCGTCAGTTACCGGCGTGTTGGTCAGATCCAGATCACGCAGGGTCTTGAGCTCAGCCACATGAACCAGCCCGGCATCACTGACCTGCGTGTCGGCCAGTCCCAGCTCCAGGAGGATCTGGATCTCCTGCAGGATTTGCAAATCGTCGTCGGCCACATCTGTACGGTCGAAACTCACTTTGTCCGTCGAACTGTTCCATTTCCCGCCCAATTCTTCGATCGTCGCTTTGATCTCCTGGTTCGACGAGCGACCAGAGTCCTCGCCACGAACGAGCGTTTCCAGTTTCTGTCCCCGTTCTTCGGCCAGCCGGGAGAACTGGTCCCTGTTGTTGTTGAGGAAAGGCAACCTTCTCGCAACATCGGGAGCAAAGCAAAGCACCAGCAAGGCCACCGCCGCGACGGCCAGCACCGTGTAGGCAAACCCACGCAGCCACCTCCCCGCCGATGACCCCTGCGACGAAACCGGTTTGGCGCCATCCACGAGTTCGATGGCAGGACGGTCCCCAGACGTCTGAGAAGGACCCGTTGTATCTTGATCGGACATCTTTGAACTCCGAACTATGATCGCGAATGCGGCAGGAGGCGGAAAAAACCAAATGCCCCCCTTTCAACTCACGATCATCCGCCAACGATCCCAATGATGCAAGGATGACACACTACTTGATCGAACTCACGAACGAGTTATCGATCAATCAAATCCGCTCGATAATCGTCGCGGTTGCCATGCCGTGGCCGATGCACATCACCTGGAGGCCGGTCGATTTGTTTGTCGCTTCCAGCCCCGTGACGAGTTTGGCCATGAGTCCGCCGCCGGTGGCGCCGAGGGGGTGACCGTGGGCGATGGCGCCGCCCCAAGGGTTGACCTTTTCCATGTCGGGCTTGAGTTCGCGTGCCCAGGAAAGCACGACGGTTGCGAAGGCTTCGTTGATCTCGATCCAGTCGAGGTCGTCGATGGTCATGCCGGCCTTATTAAGGGCTTTGCGAGTGGCGGGGATGACACCTGCAAGTTGAAGTGTCGGATCGTCGCCCACGGCCACACGGGCGAGGAACTTCGCTCGGGGTTTGAGGCCGTCTGCTACTGCGATTTCGCGATTGCCCACGAGGACAGCGGACGCGCCGTCGGAAATCTGACTGGCGTTGCCGGCTGTCACCACGCCGTTGCCGTCAGGGCGAAATACGGTCTTGAGTTCGGCCATCTTCGCAGGGTCGATCGAGGCGCGAATGCCCTCGTCTCGCGTCACCGTGATCGTGTTCCCGTCCGCGTCGACGCCTTCGGTCGGAAGGATCTCCTTGTTGTAACCCGCCTCGGCAGCAGCCTGTGCCTTGCGGTGACTCTCTCTGGCGAAGGCATCGACCTCGTCACGCGTGATCTCCCAACGGTCGGCCAGTCGCTCGGCTGACTCGCCCTGATGGATGAGGTCGTACTTGGCGAGCAGGTCCGGGTTGAGCGTGCCGAAGTCGCCGCCGATGTCGCAGAACATGGGGACCCGCGTCATGTTCTCGACGCCGCAACCGATGGCATAGTCGATGTCTCCCGCTGCGATGGCCTGTGCCGCGAAGTGCACCGCCTGCTGACTCGACCCGCACATCCGGTTGAGCGTGACAGCAGGGACCTCGACCGGGAACCCCGCCAGCAGCACCGCCTGTCGACCGACGTTGGCTCCCTGCTCCTGCGCCTGCGAGACGACGCCCGTGACCACATCCTCGATTTTCTCATGAGCAATCCCCGCTCGATCACACAATCCGTCGAGTGCATGTGCCAACAACTGATTCGGCTGCACCTCACGAAACACGCCGCCACGGCGTCCAAATGGAGTACGAACAGCATCAAGAATGACGGCTTCAGGCATAAGATGGCTCCATGACTCGTTACGCAGTAGAAGTATTGGAGATGCTACGCGAGACGCATTTGAGTTTTAAGTGGACCTGTCGTGCAGGCGAACTGCCAGGATGACAACGGTCTTGGACGTCTCATCGACCTCGTAGAGTATTGTCAGGGGCGGAAAGATCGCGACTCGCTCCTCACCGCGACGGGATTCGCCGTAACTCAGCGGGTCGGTCGACAGTGCCTCTTCGATCGAAGCGATGTTCCGGGAGAAGTCCCCCGTCGATTCGGTTTCTAGCCAGAGTGCCAGAAGCGTCGCTTTGAGCGAAGAGTCCCAGAGTACGCGATACATCATCGGTGCTGACCGAGATACTCAAGGAGTTCAGTTGTAGTAACGCGTTCCGTCGAGCGACGGGCAGCGTCCACCTCTTCATCCGTGAACTGTTGCTTCGCCCGATCCAGATCGGAACGTGTGACGGGATCAAAGTAGCCGATGGCCTCTCCATGTTCGTCCTGCAGGAGGACTCGACCGTGGATGCGGCTGAGTCGCTCTCGCATCTCTGCGTCGACCTGAATGACAGTCATTCCACTTCCTTTTTTGATATCGGTTTCGAGAGGGGTCATCGCCATTTCACGTATACCGAACTTCCCGGTGCTGTTCCTCGAAGTATTCGGTCAACAGGCTGTCGACTTGCAGCAGTCCCTTGCGGGTGAGGACGATGCCGTCGTCCTCGACTTCGAGGTAGCCGGCTCGCTCCTGATTGGCGAGTGGCTCCGCGAACTCTTCGAGCGGGTTGACGCCGAACTTGCGGACGAACGGCTCGGCCTCGACGCGGCCTTCCTTCATTTGCAGGACCCATTCGCGGATGAGCCTCTGATGATCCGTCGGCACCAGCGCCCGCTTGACCGGCAATTGCCCGTCGTGGACGGTCGACATGTAAGTCTCGATCTCAGCATCGTTCTGATAGTGGACTCCCTGAAAGTGTCCGAACGACGAGACGCCGACGGCGAGGATGTCGCTCCCCCGGAACAGGTTGTCACGGTAGACGAAGTGATCCGTGTCGCGACTCTTGACCAGTTCGTTGCCGGACGACACCTGATACCCGGCTGCCAGAAACTTGTCGATCGCTTCGCTGGCCCAGCGGCGTTTGGTCGGCCAGTCGGCGACAGGCGACTCGATCCCCTGCTCCTGCATCTCTTTCGAGTAGGTCGTGTTCCAGGGGAGTTCCATCTGATAGATCGTGACGTTGTCCGGCTCCATGTCGATCGCCTTCTCGACACACGCATGCCAGTTGTCGTCCGTCTCGCCGACCATGCCTGCGATGAGATCGATGTTCACCTGCGGAAAGCCGACCTGCTGAATCCAACCGTAGGCCCGTTCGATTTCCGGCGAGAGATGGGCGCGGCCGTTCTCTTCGAGGATGGTGTCACTGAAGTTCTCAACGCCAAGCGAGACGCGGGTAATGCCGATCTCCTTGAGGGTCTGCACCTTCTCCAGCGAGAGCGTCCCCGGCTCACACTCGAACGTAACTTCCTCAGCGTTGTCCCAGGAGATCCACCGACTGAGGCGTTCGCGCAGCAGAAGCAACTGTTTGGAACTCAGATACGACGGCGTCCCTCCACCGAAGTAGACGAATCGCAGCGACCGCCCGACGATGCCCGGCTTGTCCTTCAGCAGTTGCACCTCCGCATCAAGCGTGTCGACGTAGTTCTTGATTGTCTCCGCATTCTGCTGAGTATAGACCCGGAAGTAGCAGAACTTACATCGCTTGCGACAGAACGGAATGTGCAGATACATCCCCAGCGGCACCGACTTGTCGGCCTCTTGTTCGATCACAGCGTGGAACGCGGGCACCGCCTCCCGCGTCCACTGCGAGAACGGAGGGTAGTTCGAGATGAAATAGCTGCCGATTTCCGTTGTCGTCGCGTCAGTCGCCATCAACTTGCTTTCGTGGGGAGAGTCCGACGGGCTGAGACCGAGAGGTCTCGAAACCCATTATTCCCGATTCGTCGCCATAGGGCAAAGGGGAGTCGTCCCTGATCGATGGTCGGATTCATTTGCGACTCGGTGTGCATTGCATCAGTCGCACCGATTATGCCGTTGAATGTTTCCGTCAGCGTGGTGCAATGGGAACGACTGGTCCAAACCGCGGGTTTTCCTCGACCGGATGGGAACGCCGCGGCGACGCCCGGTCCACTGCGAACTAGATTTTTGCGTAGGATCGTCCATTCCCCGCAATCCGCCGTTTCGGGCGAGGAGTCTCGCAAGTGCGTCGCGTTCAGCTGCAATCATCGGAACAACGTTCGAATCGTGAGGGCCTCGCACTCGTTGAGTTCGCGATCTTTCTGCCCATTGTGTCGATGCTGGTTTTCGGTGCGATTGAAACTGCGAACATGATCTATCTCCGTCAGGGGTTGACCATGACCGCGTACGAAGTCGCACGTTCGGTTTCGAGTCATGGTGGAGTGCACGCCGACGCGGTGATCCGAGGTCAGCAGGTTCTTGCGGCCCGCAAGATCAACGGTGCATCGATCACCGTCAGCCCGACCATCAACTCGTCGACGCTCCCCGGAACGATGATCAGTGTGACGGTCACGGCTGGGGCAGATGCCAACGCCACCGGACCGCAGTGGTTTTGTCAAGGCTTCAGTCTCTCCAAAACCGTGATCATGTCACGCATGTGAGTCCCAAATGAGGCGTTACAGACTTCAACGGCATCATGATCAGCCGCTGCATCAGCGCAGCGGAGCGATGATCGTGTTAATGGTATTTTCGATCGTTCTGTTCCTGATCACGGCTGCGTTCTCCGTTGACGTTGCCTATATGCAACTGGTGCGATGCGAATTGCGTGTGGCCACTGATGCCGCCGCCAAAGCTGCAGCTGCCGAGTTAAGTCGCTCGCAGAGTGATGCCAACGCGGTGCAAGAGGCAATCGACGTCGCAAACGCCAACTCGGTCGCTGGTCGATCGCTCGTGATCCAGGCGAGTGATGTTGAAATTGGCCGCGCAGACCTTCAACCTGATGGAAGCTGGGCTTTCACGAACGGCACACCTCATACGGCAGTCCGTGTGACGGCGTTGATGTCTGATGCGACGCCGTCTGGATCCGTCCCACTGTACTTCGGTCGCTTGTTCGGGTTCCGCGAATTCACTCCACAACGGATCTCGACCGCGTCCTACTTCGAGCAGGAAGTCTGCCTCGTCATCGACCGCTCACACTCGATGTGTTTCGATCTTTCGGGGACTCCCTGGAGCTATCCCCCCGGCATGCCGACGAATCCGGACGAAGTTGCTCATCCCCCCGAAGACAACGGCAGTCGATGGGCAACGATCGAGGATGCCGTTGATCTGTTTCTGGCGATCGTGTCGGGTGTCAATCCGGCACCGCGAGTCGCGTTGGTGACCTGGGCCTCTGAAATGGACACGTCGACCTACGAATACAGCATCACCGGCTCAACATCACCAGCCGTCACGTATGAAGTCCCGCTGGCAGGAAGCAGTTATTCAGATATCAGTACGGCACTGACGGCCCGAGGAAATCTCCTCATGATCGGAGCCACGAATATGTCCGCCGGCATGGAGGCCGGGATTGACGTCCTGAACGGACCGGATGTGCGGGCCAATGCCCAGCGAACGATGGTGCTGATGAGTGATGGCCAATGGAACCAGGGGAGCAATCCGACTCAAACAGCCAATGATGCACATAAAGACGGAATCATTATTCACACGGTCTCGTTCCTCGACGCGGCCGATCAGCAGGATATGCAAAAAATCGCCACCAGGACCGGCGGTCGGCATTACCACGCCTCAAACCGTGACGAGTTGATCGCCGCATTCGAGGACCTCGCTCGGATCCTTCCTGCAACGCTGACCGACTGACAACCACCGAGTCCTTCGCCATGCGAACTCACAGAACAAATAATCAACAACCTGAGCAGCGGTCCGGCGTGGTCTCGGTTGAGATGGCCCTGACACTGCCGATCTACTTCTCGCTGCTGTTCGGTGCGATGGAAATTGCCCGTGTAAACGTCGTGCTGCACACGATGGAGAACGCTGCCTATGAAGGAGCACGTCGCCTGATCGTACCGGGTGCAACCGTTGCCCAGGGAGAAGCGACGACCCTCGCCGGACTGACAGCGGTGAAGATCAAGAATCCCACCGTGACCGTCACGCCCGATCCGCTCACCGGCATCGAGACTCAGGTCACTGTCACGATCAGCGTTCCGCTCAACGACAATGCCTGGGTCACTCCCAACATCTTCAAGGACATGACCCTC
Organism: Planctomycetaceae bacterium; assembly: GCA_020426505.1. GTDB lineage: Bacteria > Planctomycetota > Planctomycetia > Planctomycetales > Planctomycetaceae > JAHBXU01. The sequence continues at coordinate 36,635 of JAGQPX010000048.1, forward strand.
ACCCGCTCCTGCACGCTCAACACCGAACGTACAGTGACGGTCGTTGAGTGACAGTGATCACGCTTCGACGTCATCCTGCGGAGCGTATCCGAGGTATCGCTGCGCCTCGTCGAGACTCCACGCCATCCCGGTGTTACCCGAGACGCCGTTGACGACCACACTTGGCTCTGGCCATGTATCAGCCTTTGCCAAGACAGCGCGCTCGAAGAGTTGGGCGAAGTCGCGGTTGGAGAGCCACATGTGGCGGAACCAGAGGTCGGCCCGCTCGAAATCAGCGTCACGTTCGATGCCGATTGCTTGCGTGGGTGTGCCAGCTGCGGAGAGTGTCGCGGGCTCGTTCTCGCCCGGCTGGCACCAGCCGACACGCACAGACACGAACGTCGTACGGCCATCGGCTCGTGTCCCCAAGGCCTGACACAGACGCTCACCGCTGCTCTTGGCGACCGCGTACGGAGTCGAGTCCATTTCACGCTCGCCCACTTGCCAGACCGTTCCGACCGCGTGCTCCAGACTTGTCGTGAGTTCACCCGTACCGATCGTGTCCGCCAGTGGCGAGTTTTTGTAGCGGCCCATCACATGATTCGACGAGACAAACACAAACCGTCCAACTCCCACGTCGACGCTGGCCAACGCCACGTTCAGCGTCATGTCGAGCGACCGATTGGCATCATCCCAACTCGCTTCCGGAAACGGATTCTGAGCCGCGAAGTGAACGACCGCGTCTGAACGATCGACGGCGTCCCGCCAACGACGGTCCTGCCAGTCCAGCAGGTCGGAGGAGACGAATTCACACTTTCCCGTTTGCACTGCCGACAGTTCACCCAGTTGCTCACTCGATGGTACATGCAGGTCAAGACCAATCACGCGTCTGACATCCGCATGTGCCGACATGTGTTGCACGAACTTCCAACCAAGGTTACCCAATGCCCCGGTGATCGCGACCGTTTTCATCTGTTCTGTCCTTTTGGTTCGACGACTGGTTTGTTCGGATTGAGATTGTTGGCAGGCTCACCAGCCGCGCCCGTCAGGAAGCGGATCCTGGCCCAGTGGCATTCCTCATCCTGATGGTCGCGGCTAGTACGGCAACTCACGAGATCCAACCCGACAAATCACGACATTCGTGATGAGAATCCCGTTATCGGCAAATGTTTGTTAATCCATCTCAACAGGTCGTCGTACACCTGCTCACGCTCCAGTTCGTTGAGTGTCTCGTGAAACAGTCCGTCGTACAACTTGAGGGACTTGTCCCGACTGCCCAGACGATCGAACAGCATTTGTGACCCGGCCGGGTTGGTGATCTGGTCATCCGTGCCATGAAACATCAGCGTGGGAACATCGATCGTGCCAGCCTGCTGCATCAGCCGATCAATCGCTTTGAGCAGCTGCGAGCCTGTGCGGGCGCGGATGCCGTCGTGGTCGACGAGCGGATCGTCTCGATAGTCGGTCGCCCGCCCGACGTCACGGGTGATCAATGTCGGATCGAGTTTGACCGTCGCCAATCGCGGGGCAACCGCAGCGATGACGTGCGACAGCCTCGCCAGCACCGGCGAGATGTCGGCCCCGCGTGCAAATGCTCCGCTGCTGAGGATGAGCCCCGTCAACTTTGGACGACGTTTGATCGCCCACAGTGCAGCAACTGTCGCCCCCATGCTGTGCCCCATCAGCAAGCGAGGCGTCCCCGCAAACTCTCGATCAGCCTGTTCGCGCAGCACATCCAGATCGGCAAGATAGTCGTCAAAGTCATGCACATACGCGCGATGTCCAGCGGACAATCCATGCCCGTTCAAATCGATGGCAATCGTCGCCAAGCCGATCGTCCCCAGCCGATTCGCCAGTTCCTCGTAGCGACCACAGTGATCGGCCAGTCCATGGATGAATATGACATGCCCGACCAGCTCGTCACCGATTCCGTTTGGTCGCCAGATTCGACCGGACAGCCTTCCGGTCGAGGAATCAGCCGTGAATGTGCTCGTCGATATTGATTGAATGACAGCTGGCATTGTCTCCGGCAAGATGAGAAACCTTGAAACACAACCGCTGCAAGATACCAGCATTCATACGGCTCTCAAACGATACGATCTCATCGAGTCGCAGTTTGCTGGCCGAGTCGGATTCACTTCAATCGCCGTTTGGCCTTTTGTTTGGCGGCGGCGAAGACGTCGGTTGCCGGTTTCTTCTCCGCGGCCTTCTGAGGGGTACTGCTTCGGCTTGGCGGGCCTGTCGACGGATGGACAACTTCTTTAGCCGAAGCAGTGGCACTTTCGGTTGATGGAGATTCGGCCGGACGTTTCTCGCGTTTCGGCAGGGACAGCTTCCATTGGGGTAACCATCCGCGCGGCTTCATCACTTCCGGAATGCCAGCTGTCGCCGCGTCGGTGAAGCGTTCCCACAGAGACAGCCTTCGACCAGCGATCTCCAGCACGAGCAGTGTGATCCCCAGGATGAACAACCATGGCAACAGTGACGATGTGCGGGCGGATCGTGGAGGGTTTTGGAGGACATCCAGCACGTCTGGTCGCTCGACGCCGCCGCTCAACTCAGCGACCTCGGCCAGAATCTCGCTGCCGGTCGGGAGCCCCTCGCGTGGATCGAACTCTGGAGAATACGGCAACGACACGGCCGGTCCCCGTTTGATCTCACGGCCGCGCGTCTTCACGAGCGTCCGCCAGTTGCCCGTGCGATCCATGCGGAAGCGGCCTTCGAGTGTGTCTGGACCGACCCAGGTGAAGTCCGGTGCGATCGGTGCTGCTCGATCATCCGCCGGCGGGACAACGACCAACTCAGGCATTTCGCCCGATCCCTTCTCCGGTCGAATCGGGTCCAACTCGACCGTGATGACGGCGTCTTGTCCCTGACGGTCGATGTCCACGAACACATCATCCGGATCATCGCCACCCAACAACCAGCGGGCGTGAGTGATCAGAAAATCATCGTAGGAGTCCCATCGACCAAACCGGCCGGAGTATTGGCCATCGACTTCCAAAGTGACCGCAGCCACGCGCCCGAGTCCTCGATACCAGAATGCAGCCCACGGAGCCGCGTACTCGTCGGCTGAGATGACGGCCGCCGTCGCGTCCGGCTTGAGGTAACTCAGGTTGTACCCGTCGACCGTCGGGAACGCGCCCAAAGGGAGGTTTCCGAGCAACTGCGCATCAGCGAGCGGTGTGCCGTCGATCCCGTTCGGCTGCGTCTCCGGGTCCTTTTCGATGAAGCTGCTACGGGCGACCGACATCGTGTCTTCGGTGAACAGTCGCGGCAACTCCGACGGGTCGGTCGTGAACATGATGTTCCCGCTGCCTCGCGTGGCGATGTCCTGCAGCAACTTCGCATCGACGTCCGCCATCGTCCCCAAACCAATCACACTGACGGTGATGCCTGCCGTCTCGTACTTCGACAGCAATGACTTGTACGAACCCGGCTCCTCGCTGTCGGCAGCGTCGGAGAACAGGATGATGTGCTTGGTCGCCTGCTCGGCTTTCATCAACTGCTGACCGGCCGCTACGAGAGCCTCGTAGACGAAGATGCCGCCCCCCATGCTTTCGATCGTGAGGGCCTTGCGAGCGATCGCTTCCGGGTCTTCGACGGGGGTCAGTTGCTGAATCGTGTGCGGGGTGCTGTCGACCGCGATGACCGCCACACTGTCGCCAGCGGAAAGTAGCCGCACGCACTCGGCCGTCCCGAGATTCGCAAGGTCCATCTTCGTTTTGCCGCCGGCCACCGGCGCGGACATTGAGCCGCTGCGGTCGAGAGCGATAGCGATGGCAACGCGTGTCTTGCGATGTTCCTCGCGGATCTCCATCGACACGGGAAGGACGTCGTCCAGCGGACTGTTGAAGTACCCACCAGCGCCAAAGCTCCGTTGTCCGCCCGTCAGCAACAGTCCGCCGCCGAGGTCCTCGACGAACTGCGCCAGTCGTTCCATCTTGACGCGACCGAACTCCTTCGCCGGAACGTTCTCGATGATCACGGCCCGATACGGATCAAGGGCATCCTGCGTGAGAGGATGCGTCCCGGCGACAGCGAGGTCGACCGGCAGTCGAGCCGACCGCAACGCCCGCACGATGTTCCCCTCCGCGCCGTCCGAGTTGAGCACCAGAATTCGTGGCCCTGCATCCACTCGCACGAGACCCGCCCCCACGTTGTTCTCGCGCAAGGGGTCGTCCGGCACTTCGAGTTCGACCGTGTAATTGTGCATGCCCCCTTCCTCAATGAGATCACGGAACGCCAACCGGTTTGTTCCGGTCAGAAAGGGGCCGTCCTGAGTCGCGACCGGATTGCCGTTTCGCAGGACTCTCAACGTCCCGTCGACGTCCTTATCCGCGAACAGCGACACCGAAAACTGAAACGGCTCACGCGGCGACACCGTCTCCGGCAGCGAGATTGATCGCACAGCCGCATCACCGGCCCGGAGACGTTCATACGTCCGAAAGTCGATCGGTACGCCCAGTTCACGAGCCCGCCGAGCTCCGGAGAGGGGGGACGCTCCATTCGATTCGCCATCGGAGAGAACCAGAATCCGCGCCGGTCGATTGGGGTCGATCAGGTTCAACGACGTCAGGATCGCATCATCGAGATCACTCCCGTCGGGCAGCACCTCACGCGTGAATGACTCCAGCAAGGCGTCTTGTGACAACTCGTGTTCGATCTGAGCATCGCTGCCGAAGGTCACGACACCGACTCGATCGCCCGGTCCGCGATTGGATTCGAGATTGTTGATGAGTTCGAGGACACTCCCGTGCGAGTCGCCCGGCATGGACAACGAGCGATCAGCGATGACCACCACGTCGATCCCGTCTCCGCCCCGGTTCCAGCGGGGTCCGGTCAGGGCGAACAGCAACAAGCAAATGAGGAGGAGGCGAATCGCTCCCGTGACCCGAGCAGTCCGTAACCACGGCCAAAGAAACATCACAACCGGTACGACCAACCAGACATGTGACCACCAGGGCAAAAGGCCGATCCAAAGGGCCTGAAGTGCAATCCAGCCCGCCACCGGTGCCGCCCATACCCATGACGGGCAAAACCCTCCCCATCGCGCAAACCCATACACCAGCGGGATCGCAAGCAGCAGGAATTCAGGGTATTGCAGTTGGATCATCAGTTCTCACCGTGTGATGCCCTCATTCTACGCTGCTGCCTCCGCATGTGCGACGTCCCACAAGCACGGGGACACCCCGTGCAGTTTGCGAACTCCTCGCAGTTCAGCCAATTTTCCTGAATCACTCATCCGCACTGGCCTTCACATCCGATGCAAGAGTATCCTTTGTAGTAGATTGCGTCGAAGGATTGACGTTAACACAGATGCAGGAGACGGTTCCGGGTTCTCCCCGGATTACGACACAAGTAGTGCGGACACGGAAGTCTGCTTGATCGCAACACTTCCAAGAATACGCGCACAATGATCGTTGCCCTTCCATCCTGGCTCAGAAATCTTCGTCGACGTCGGTCCGCCGTTCGGCGATACGCAAGATCGTATCACGCCCTTGAGGCGCTCGAATCGCGGACTCTGCTTGCCGGCAATGTGACCGCTACGATCCAAAACGGCAACCTCACGCTGACCGGGGACGATGCAGCAAACTCCGTCGAAGTCTCCGTCGTCGATGGCGACATCGTGGTCATCGGACTCAACAGCACAACCATCAACGACAGCTCCGATGTGTTCGTTGCCGTCGAAGGGGGCACGTCGCTCTCCGGTCACCTTACCTCAAGTCTCGGTGGAGGTGACGACACACTCCGGATCACCGGACCACTGACCATCGGCGGCACCACGAATATCAATGACAGCACGGGGGTGTCACAGGTCGGCATCACGGATGCCACATTCGACGGCAACGTCAACATCTCGACCGGATCATCGGCTGATGTCGTCAGCATCACGGGGTCGAATTTGAACGCCAGTCTCAATGTGAATGCGGGCGGAGGGGATAACCAGGTCTCCGTCTTCGACACCACGGTCGCAGGCGGAGTGGCTGTCTCGTCATGGCAGGGTGCGAGTCGATTTGATCAACTCTTTGGAGGTCGACTCGGACACCGTATCGCCGAACACTTCCCGCGACTGTTCGACCGCATCACGACTCGCCTCTCGGATCATGGTCATTTCCTGTTCGGATTCGCGGGTCAAGGCACCTCCGGGGCCAATGATGTTGTGGTCGAGGAAAGCACGCTTGGCTCACTCACTGTCAAGACGGGCGGCGGGGCTGATGACGTCGTCGTGCAGGATTCGACCGTCAACGGCCCGGTGCATGGAACAACGGGTGCCGGTAACGACTTCGTGATGTTCGACGGGGCGACCGTCAACGGCAACACGAAACTCTATCTGCTCCAAGGAGACGACACGGTCGTCACCCAGAACACGAATGCCTTCAACGGCAAGTTCTGGGCGGGCGGCATTCTCGGTCGTAACGATGCACAACAGACGTCTGCTGACACGACCTTTGGCGGCAAGATGAAGTTCAAGTGGTTCGAGTCGTCGACCGTGAGCGCGAGCACCATCGAATCTCGTGGCACCGGCACCCTCGACAACGCCGCCGCACTGCGGACTTCCCTGAACGGTCTTGATGAGGACAGCAATGGCGGTGGAGACGGAAACGGTGACGGCGGAGGAGATGGAGGCGGAAACAACAACGAGGATCTGACGCTCACCGTCGATACGTCCGCAAATGCCGACACCGTCGAGTCCAGCGGCACACTGGTGACGACTCTCGAAACATTCAACATCGTCGGCACGACAGCCGCCGGAGCAACAGTCAATGTCGTCGGAGGAGATAACGGTCAAGTCGATCTGGGAACAACGACTGCTGACACTAACGGCGACTACTCGATCGATGTCGACTTGTTCGAGGGAGGCACGACCATCATGGTCACGTCGATGCTCGGCACCGACTCGGTCACGGAAGAATTCAATCTGCATCGGGCGGTCGGCTCAGTCGTGAGATTTGACAGCTCCATGGGACCGATCGATGTGGAGTTCCTGGACGCAGACGCCCCGAACACGGTCGCGAACTTCTTCAGCTACCTGAACGACTACGACAACTCGATCATCCACCGGTCCGGTACTGGCTCCGGTGGCGTTCCGTCAGTCATCCAAGGCGGCGGGTTCACCGTCAACGGAGTCATCTCGCCTGTTGAGACAGACCCGGCAATCACCAACGAATTCCTGGCTGCTAACTCGAACCTCGAAGGAACGTTGTCGCTCGCACTCTCAGGCGACGGCCTCGGAGGAACCGATCCCGACAGCGGAACCAGCCAATGGTTCTTTAACCTCGCCAATAACGCCTTCCTCGACGGAGCTCGTCACACAGTCTTCGGCCGCATCATTGGAACGGGGATCGACGTCGCACGTGCGATTCAGGCGCTCCCGACATTCGATGTCACGGACGCGGTCGACAGCACCCCGGTGAACGGATTCGATCGGACCGACGCTCTGACGAACGTCCCGCTCGACGGATACACCCCCCTCAGCGAAGCGATCGCAGGCACGGTTTCGATTCCTGCCAACAGCATTATCGTGATGGGAACAGGCACCAGGTTCACCGATCTCGAAGCCAATCAACTCATCCAGATCGAAGGGGTCACACGAGCTATTCTCGAGGTCATCAGCGATACGGAGATGCGACTCACATCATCACCCAACGCGGATGTGACCGACGCCATGGTATTCGTCAACCCGGCACCGACAACGGACGAATTGGTCGTCTTCTCGTCCATCTCCGTCATTCTGCCGGCACCGACATAGACAGCAAGGATGCCTCGTTCCCAAGCTCCAGCTTGGGAACGCACACGATGCGAGGACATTCGCACAGCGCGAAACTGAATCTCGGGGAAAGGTGTTCCCAAACGGGAGTTTGGGAACAAGTTCAAAGCGTCGCCAACTCGATTCTCCGGTCACTCTACCGCCAGTCGTTTTTCGGCTTCCACTCGCGCGTTTGCGACGAACTCGGGGATCGCGATTGTCGCACCGTGCTGCCGTTTGCTTTCGTCAGCTGCGTCCATGAAGGCGAAGATTTCGATCGTCTCTGCTGCAGGCACGGGAGAAGTTCCGGTCTTGAAGAACGTCGTGATCTCGCGGCACAGTTGCTCGTATCCGCCTCGCTCGGCATTCGAGATCTCTTTATTTCCGAAGATCGTGAAGCCGAAGCCGGCTGCGTTGTTGCGGATACCTCGATAGGTCCCGATGCGTCCCCCGTCCCATGTGCCGACGACAAGATCAGTATCCTCTGTCATCGTACGGGCGACGGTCTGACATCCGGTCCCCATCACAGTGAAGAGTCCTTCGACTCCGTGAACGCCGTAGTAGTAGAGGTCGGGCAGTTCTTCTTGATACGTACACGGCCCCCACGCGGCACACCCGGCAACCGGACCGAGTTTGTCGCTGTTGCGAGCATTGAGCAATCCCTCACCAAACCGGATGGACGAACTGGAGAAGCAAGGCACCCCGGCCCGCTCGGCCAACTCGAAAATCATGATCGCTTCGACGAGCGACCCGGCGATGGGTTTGTCGATAAACAACGGCTTGCCCGCAGCGATGACCTGCTTTGCTTCCTCCAGGTGAATACGGCCATCCACACTTTCAAGGAGTACGACATCGACCCTTTCGAGCAACTCGGGAATCGTCTCGACGATCTCGATGCCGCTCTCGCGAAGTTGTTGAGTGTAACCCTCAACCCGGTCCGCACTCGCGGGGATGTCGGTCCCCCCCGGATACCCTGCCACGATTCTCACACCCGCCACGTCAGACGTCGGCTCCTCGGCGTTGAAGATTTTGGTAAAAGCAATCACATGCGAAGTGTCGAGCCCGATCATCCCCGCACGAAGCGACTTCGAGTCAGAATCGTCAGCAGCAGTAGGCATCGCAGCCATTCCCAACCCAATCGTCACGAGACACAGACAGGCAAGACGTCGCATGGGTGTTCCTCTATCTCAAGGACGAGTCGATGGAGTGAGTTTTCAGGTCGCACAGTGCCAGCGTCTCAGAGCAGGCACTGTGTTGCAAGCCGTCACCACGATTCACTCCTCACAATTCCCTGCTGCCGAATCATCACTCCCTCGTTCTACCAAAGCAAGAAGCCGGCGATTGCTCGCCGGCTTCCTGGTTGGTGTCGTGTCAAACGTGATTAGATCGGCTTGACGTTCTCCGCACGCGGACCCTTGGGACCGTGACCGGGCGTGTACGAAACTCTCTGTCCCTCTTGAAGTTCTTCGTACTGAACTCCTTCGAGGTTGGACATGTGGAAGAACATGTCGCTTGCGGTCCCGGTGTCGATGAAACCAAAACCTTTGTCGGTCAGCCGCTTAATCGTGCCTTCAGCCATCAGATCTCTTCCTGTAAAGTGAGCTGGCTCCGGTGCTCGCAGCAAACGTACCCAAGCCGAGCCGAAACCGCCATTATCGTACCACCGAGACCGCTGGCGTCAACGCCGACCGCGAAAATGGCTGATTAGCAAGCATCCTCATTAACTTTCGGGACGCCAGATCGCCGCACTGATCGTCGACCAGATGTGCATCACCCAGCCCATCGTGCCGAATGTGAGCAACCACAGCATCCCCGCCAGCACAAAGTGGGTGAGCGCTGTGAAGACTCGTCCCTGCAGCAATTGACCGAGCCCCGGCGCGAAGAAGCTGCACAGAGCGGCGATCACATTGCCTGTTGATCCCTGTCCGGTCATTCCGAATTCATCGTGATAACGATTGGATGCGGTGTTCATTGGTCTCTCTTCTGAGTCGATGGCACGAGTTTGTACCTCATCAGTCATTCGTCACTGAGACTCGAATCTTGGCGGAATTCGTCGTTGAATCAGCAACAGTCTGGGCTCATTTCCGATCGAACGTGAACCCGCCTCCCTGAGCGCCGACGACGATCGTCGACCCTTCCGGAAACTCGCCGGAGAGGATTGCGTTCGCCAGTGAGTTCTGCAGACGGCTCTGGATCACACGCTTGAGCGGACGTGCCCCGTACGTCGGATCGTACCCCTCATTCGCCAGAAGCGTCTTCGCGTCGTCACTCACTTCGAGTGAGTAATCGTGCTCTGCGAGTTGCTCCTCCAAATGGCGAATTTGCAGGTCGACGATCTTGCGGATGTCGTGTCGTCCCAGCGGATGAAACACGATCACCTCGTCGATGCGATTCAGGAACTCAGGACGGAAGCTCGCTTTGAGAGCCGACATGCACGTCTCACGAATCTGCTCCTCATCACCCTCCTCCGTCATTTCAAGGATCGCCTGCGAGCCGATGTTCGAGGTCATCACGAGAATGGTGTTGGTGAAATCAACAGTCCGGCCCTGTCCGTCTGTGAGTCGACCATCATCCAGCACCTGCAACAGAACGTTGAACACGTCCCGGTGGGCCTTCTCGATCTCATCGAACAGCACGACCGAGTACGGCTGTCTGCGTACGGCTTCCGTCAGTCGGCCTCCCTCCTCATACCCGACATAACCGGGAGGGGCACCAATCAACCGTGCAACCGAGTGCTGCTCCATGAACTCACTCATGTCGATACGGACCATGTTCCGCTCATCATCGAACAGGAACTCCGCGAGTGCCTTGCATAGCTCGGTCTTCCCCACACCGGTCGGGCCGAGAAAGATGAACGACCCGATCGGCCGTTGCTTGTCCTGCAACCCGGATCGTGAGCGACGCACTGCATTCGCCACCGCAGAGACCGCCTCCGACTGGTTGATCATCCGCTGATGGATGAGGTCTTCCATCCGCAGCAGCTTCTCGCGCTCCGTCTGCAACATGCGTGAGACGGGCACACCGGTCCACGCAGAGACGACCTGTGCGATCTCCTCCGGACCGACTTCTGTCCGCAACAGGCGAGCCTTCTCCTCAGTCTCTTCCTCAGCAACCAACGGCTCAGCGTCCTGCTCTTCCATCTTCTTCCGCAGGCCGGCTCGCCGTTGATCCAGCTCGAACAGCCGTTGATAGTCGGTCTCATCAATCATCTGCCCGACCGATTGTTTCTCGCGGATCGCCGCCTCCAATTGACTGTATTCCAGGTCCGCCTGCTCCAACTCCTCGCGGACGTTCTTCACATCGCCGAGGCCGAGCTTCTCCGCCTCCCACTGCTCCTTGAGCGAAGCGAGTTTCTGCTTGAGTTCCTCCATCTCCTCCGCGATGGCTGTCCGCTCCTTCTCCGCAGACTCCTCCCCTTCCTCTGCGAGTTGACGGGCCGCAATCTCCAGCCGCGTGAGGCGTCGCTGGACTTCGTCGATCTCGGTCGGCACCGAGTGCAATTCCATCGATACCCGCGAGGCCGCTTCGTCCACAAGGTCGATCGCCTTGTCCGGTAGGAATCGTCCAGTGATGTAGCGATCCGACAACACAGCCGCAGCTACGAGAGCCGCGTCTTGGATTCTCACACCGTGGTGAACCTCGTAGCGCTCCTTGAGACCACGCAAGATCGCAATCGAATCCTCCACGCTTGGCTGACCAACGAAGACCTGCTGGAAACGACGCTCCAAGGCAGCATCCGCCTCGATGAACTTGCGGTACTCCTCAAGGGTTGTGGCCCCGATCATGCGCAGCTCACCTCTAGCCAGCATTGGCTTGATCATCTGGCCGGCATCGCTTGCTCCTTCGGCTTTGCCTGCTCCGACGATGGTGTGCAACTCATCAATGAAGGTGATCACCTCACCTTGCGAGTCGGTGATCTCCTTGAGAACCGCCTTGAGCCTCTCCTCGAACTCGCCGCGGAACTTGGCTCCCGCCACCATGCCAACAAGGTCCAACGAAATCAGCCGTTTGTTCTTCAGGCTCTCCGGCACATCGCCCTCAACAATTCGGCGGGCGAGACCCTCAACGATGGCCGTTTTTCCTACCCCCGGCTCACCGATCAGGACCGGGTTGT
>JAGQPX010000270.1 GCA_020426505.1 Planctomycetaceae bacterium
GGGCCATCCCGTTGGTCTGACCCTGGCACCCTCGCGGGTCCGGTTGTGCCGGTTTTCGAATTCACGTTGAATCAGGCGGAGCGCTCAACATGCGAAACTGATTGACTGATTCCAGCGGTGACGTAGCGTTCGATGCCCGAGATTGCATCCATGACGATCACCCGAGGAAGTTTGATGTCAGAAGTCGCTGAGATTCGCGTCGACGAGCCTTTGCTCGCGTCGTTGACAGACCGTGTTGCAGCACTCGAGCAGGCTGTTGCCAAGGCTCCCAATCCTGATGCGTTGAACCTGCTGGTGTTCAGCGGAGAGCGAGATCGCTTGCTGGCCGCGTTTGTGATGGCCACCGGAGCTGCTGCCTGCGGACAGGACGTCTCGATGTTCTTTACGTTCTGGGGCACGCCTGCTCTGCGAGATCCCAAGAAGTCACCGGGGCCCAAGTCGATCGTTGAGAAGGCGTTCGGCTGGATGCTTCCACGTGGAGCCGCCTGCACAAAGCTGTCACAGATGGACTTCGGTGGTTTGGGGCGGGCCATGATGGGACGCGAGATGCGTCAGAAGAACATCGCGGACCTTGATGAACTGATTTCGACCGCAGCCGAGTTAGGCGTGACGATCCGCGTGTGTGACATGTCCATGAAGCTGATGGGCATCCAACCGGAAGAGTTGATCGACTATCCAGGGCTGGCGTACTGCGGCGTTGCTCAGTTCACCGCCATGTGCAGCGACGCCAACACGACCTTGTTTATCTGAAGTCGTACTCACTCACACCTTTCTCTCCCTTAGAGACCAGCCAATCTCTCACTTCGATGAGACCAGCCAATCTCCCATCTCTGAATGTCTCGACTGTTCCATCAGGGACCGATGCGGATGATGTTGGACTGGACTCACACGATCCACTCTCCACTTTCGGACGCGTGCGTAATGAGCTGGAGTTGCTCGAACACTTGATCGACGAGGAGTTGAACTCTCATCCTGGAGGGCCGAGCCGCGTTGCGGAGGCGATGTGCATGCTTGCCCGAGCGGTTGGAAACGCGGAGTCCGTCCATCGGGAGGCAATTGTTCGGGCTGACGCACTCTCGGCGGCTCAGGCGGAAGCTCTCGTTCATTCGGCCGAAGTGATCGAGGAACTTGAACGGACGAAGATCGAACTCGTGGATGCCCGGCGTCAGTCTGAGCGGGATCGTGAAGCGAGGGTCAATCTGCTCAGCCGGGTGTTTGAGAACGCTCGGGAAGGGGTCGTGATTCTCAACGCGGACGGACGGATTCAAGAGGTCAATCCGGTCTTTTGTAAGATTGCTCGCAAGGACGACCGCTGCCTCATTGGTCTGGGGCTCGATTCGACTTTGGAATGGAGCTTTGCGGATTACCGAAACGTTCTCTCGGCTGCGTTGTCGGGCGAAGCTTCGACGGAGCAAGTTGCTGTCGCCCGCAGTGATAGCGAGGAACAGTCCTATCTCGTTTCGTTCAGTCCCGTGCAGAACGAAGGCGAACCGCCGCAGGTCATTGTGATGTTCTCCGATGTTACTGATATCGACCGCACTCAGCGGCACCTGCAACAGCAGGCCCTCCATGATCAGTTGACGGGATTGCCGAACCGTCGATTCTTTCGTGAACGCATCCAGACTGTCATTGACGAATGTTCGAGGGACCAGGCAGCATTTGCAGTTTGCTTCATCGATCTGGACGACTTCAAACATGTCAACGATTCGTTCGGCCATCACGTGGGCGATGATTTGCTGATTGAAGTTTCGCAGCGAATTGTGGCGAGTGCGGGACCGGACGCGTTTGTAGCGCGTTTCGGAGGGGATGAGTTTGCGATTCTCCTCTCGCGAACCAACGAGGACCTGCTCAAGACGGTGACCGTGACGGACCGTGTCCTGCGAAGTTTGCGAAATCCGATCGACCTCGCAGGGACCGAAGTTCGCGTGAGTGCCAGTATCGGCGTGACGGAGTCGCCTCAGCAGAGCTCTGACGCGGACGAATTACTGCAGTTCGCTGACGTGGCCATGTATGCCGCGAAGAAGGCAGGGCGGAACCAGATTCGCATGTTCACTGAGCGGATGTGGCAAGAGGTCGAGCAACAGCATCGGATTCAACGACAACTCAGCGACGCGATTGACGAGGCGGAGATTGCGGTGCACTACCAGCCGCAGGTCGACCTGCAGACCGGCGAGTGCGTCGGCTGCGAGGCACTGGCACGCTGGCGATTACCCGATGGGCGGGAGATCTCTCCGGCGGAGTTCGTTCCGGTTGCGGAGCGAAGCGGGCTGATTACCCCCCTGGGCGAATCAGTCTTGTCTGCTGTCTGCCGTGATCTTGTCGAGTGGCAGGGACGCGGATGCCGTCCTGATCGCGTGGCGATCAATGTCTCGCCGAGGCAGCTCTACGGACGGACGTTTGTTCAACGCGTGCTTGGAATCATCGAAAAATACGGGGCTCAACCGGACTGGTTGACGCTGGAGATTACTGAGAACGCAATGATGGAGAACCTTCCTCAGGCGATGCGGACGATTCATCAGTTCTCGGATCGGGGATTTCACATCGCCTTAGACGATTTCGGGATGGGTTACTCCTCGTTGAGTTACCTCAAAGATTTCCATGTCGATTACTTGAAGATCGATCGGTCCTTCATCGTTGACCTGCCCGGCGAAGACCGTGTCAACTCGATCGTGGAGTCGGTCATTCATCTTGCACGGGGACGGGAACTGTCCGTCGTCGCAGAAGGGGTGGAGACCGAGAGGCAATATCAGGCGCTCAAAGAGATGGGTTGCGACATCGGGCAGGGATACCTGATCGCACGACCTCTGAAATCAAATGCGCTTGAAGCATACCTCGAACAGCAAGCGGTTCGTTGCTCGTGAGTCACACGTCACATCGTGAGGCACACACCCTGCCCTGCTAATTCGAGGACGGTCGCGAAGCCGGCGATCTCGGTCCCCTCCAGCATGCGGACCGAAGGGTTATTCTCGTGACTGCCGGTGCTGCAAGTTCGGTAGCATACGCTGCATACCAGCAGTCGTCCACCCGCCTTGCGGTATTCGTCGATCAGTTGATCAAGCGGAGGGAAGCCTTGGGCGCTGATCCCGGAGGCACTGTGCTCGAATCCCCAGACGGCTCCGTCTCCGGTGAGGAAAATGGTTGTCGGCTGTCCCATGATGGCCGCCGACAGGCCGGCCGAGAAGGCCAGTGTCGCCTTCTTTCCGTTGTCAGATTTACCGACCGTGAGAATCACAACCAGCGGTTTGTTGTCGCTCATCGTTGTAACCTTAGACAAATGCATGTGTCATCGAGAGAGATCGAGTTGCATCATCGTCCCTCGTCGTCGTGGCTCAGGTGATCCTGATTCTCGCGACCTGAACCTCGCTTTGATCGAACGACTCCAACTCGTGACCGGTCTTTCGTGACCACGCTTCCACGTCAAGCTTGAAGGCAAGGTCCGTTGCGGTCACCTCGAGCAGATCTCCCGCGGACATTTGTTTCACGGCTTTGCTCATCTCGACGATTGGCATTGGACAATTCATCCCTGTGCAGTCAAGTTTTCGCGTCTCCATCGGTATGCCTCCGTCATCCTGTTGTGAATTCACGACGCCTGGACAGCGGGGACGGTACCTGATGCCGACCGGCCAAGGCAACATCGAACGTGTCGTGACCGGTCCGGGATACGACAATCGATTTGTCAATGCTGATCAATTTGTCGGAACGATGCCCGGGATGTCTTCCAACAAATGGGCGACGTCAGGATCGAGTCCCGCTTGCTCAGCCTCGAAAGCCTGATCGACGTGGGCCGTTGTGCGGGCACCGATCAGCGTTGATGTGATTCGGGGACGACCGATCGCCCACGCGAGCGCGAGTTGAATGGCAGACCGGCCCTGTTCGAATGCGACTTGCTGGAGCCGATCGAGGACGGCAAATCCATGGTCCGTGAAATAGATCGACTGGTGCCCGGGGATGACGTCAAATCGCGTTCCTCGCGGGACCTCTCCTCCCCGCAGATATTTGCCGGTGAGGAACCCGGCTGCGAGCGGGCTGTAACTCAGGACTCCGATTTGTTGATCGGCGCACAAGGGAAGCACCTCGGCCTCAATCTCTCGTTGTACAAGATTGTACGGCGGTTGAACGGACTGCATCTTCGGGGCACCTTGCTCATGCATGAGCAGCAAGGCCTTGCAGAGTTGCCACGCACAAAAGTTACTGCATCCGATGGATCGCACCTTCCCCTGCTCAACCAACGTCGTCAGTCCGGCGAGTGAGTCCTCCAAGGGAGTCTCCTCCGACCAGTGATGCAGTTGAAGGAGATCGATTCGGTCGGTCTGCAGTCGTTCGAGGCTCTCCTCCGCCGAGGCAATGATCGTGTCGCGGGTCAGTGTCCCGGACACCTTGGTCGCCAACACCACACGGTCTCTCGTGCCACGTGACGTCATCCAGTCGCCCAGGACCGACTCGGATGCACCGTTGGCGTACGCCGCTGCGGTGTCTAACAGGTTGATGCCCCGGTCGATGGCATGATCAAGGATGCGAAACGACGTGTCGCGGTCGATCTCCCGGCCGAAGGTGACACACCCCATGCCGAGTGAGCTGACGCGAAGGTCGGTCGTGCCGAGCTGGTGATACTGCATTTCAGAACCGAAAAGTCTGCGTGTCGGATGTAGTGGTCTGTCAGCTTTGAATTTGTGAGTTGCTGAACTAGCCGCGCCCGTCAGGGAGCGGAAACTCGCGGCGTCCGGATCCGCTTCCTGACGGGCGCGGCTGGTAGGTCTTCCCACGAATTCATTCCTGACAAGGCAGTAGGGTGAAAATGAATTCTGATTTTTTCCAGATTGGGTGTAAGGGTTCCAATGTGCGATCGTATTAGAGGGTAACAGAACGATCCCTGTGGTGGTTAGAGGCGTGCGAAACATGCTCGCCGTCTCACCTGTGGACTTATGGCCGCTCTGTCCGTCGACACGGCGACGGGCCGAGTCACGTTTGCAAACACGACAAGTCTCCAGTCATGGCCGCGCCGCCTGATCACTGCACATCGTTCTCCCCGGGTCGGCCGACCCACTTTTTTGTCAGTCGATGATGGATGTCCCTCACGACGATACACTGAGATCACAGCGAACGTAGCCATCGTTTGACAGACGTTCGTCCCTGTTATGCCGAGGACCAGAGAAGCGGAGCGGCAGCACTTCCGTAGTGACGGCTTCCAGCAGTCACTTTTCACAAACGGCGGCTGGAAGCCACCGCTACACTTATCCATGCGCCGTACGAGACCAGCATGAGGGATGCCCCTCCGCGCGCTCGAATCGCTCATCGCTGAATGTCCGAGCCGCGCGAATTCTGTAAAGATGAGGATGAGTTTCGCCCCCTTCCGGAGAGATTCTCGCGGGGTGCAGCGTCAGCCGCGTGTTCGACGACAAGCTGTCGTAAGTCCCCCATCTTGTGTATATGCCCGTTTGGCTTGATTGTCAAAATGCGACCGGATAGTGTCATGTCTGGTCCTCCCCTGAGGGAACAGCAGCTGCTCCTTCCCGGCCATTTCCCCTGTTTCAACGATGAGAAGTACCATGCGCGGTCACATGTCTTTGCTTTGGCAGGCTCTCAGACACGGTTCGCAACAGCGGCGGAGGCGTGAGGCTCGTGGAACAGGACTCAGGTGGAGCATTAGTCAGACCGAAGCGCTGGAAAGTCGTGTGCTGTTGGCGGCTGCGGGAACGGATCTTTCGGCACTGATCGGTCAGCAGCAAGACGCGACGGCGCTGGACAAGAATGCTGATGACGCCAAGTCGTCTGTGTCCGATGCCGCGCTGGCCCGTGCGAATGCCGCGTTCCTTCCCGCTGGCGTGAGTCCCGTTGAGTTCGCAGCGTCGTTACCTCAAAGCCCGGGGCAGAAGTCGACTGAAGCGCCATCGGAGTTTAACAAGTTGACAGTCGTGGGTGAGTCGGAGCCGAACGACGACTTCGCCACGGCGAATCCGTTGCCGCTGGGATTCGGTCCGGGTGAGGATTCTGCTGTCGACGTGAAGGGCTTTCTGGACTTCACTCCACCGACACCGATTGCGACTGCAGAAGATGATGGCTCGATTCCGCTCGCCAATGCCACCGGACTGACCTCTGGTAACTCCGTTATCGCGTCAGCCACGATTGGTGATGGTCCCTTCGGAGGAACATCTGGAGATTACGATCATTTCTCCGTCACGGGGGTTGCTTCGGGAGATGTCATCACTGTCGATATTGATGCACAGAGTATCGGGAGTTCTCTTGATTCGTTTGTGGGCATCTACAATTCGGCCGGAATCCTCGTAGCGTTCAATGATGATGATGACGGATTGGACAGTTTCCTTGAGTTCACTGCAGCCGCACCGGGGGATTACACGGTGGTGGTGAGGGGGTTCGGCGGTATTTTTCAGTCCGATCCATTCGATTCGAGTAGCGGGTCGGGCGTTGCGTCGACTGGTTTCTACGATGTGCTGATCGGTCTGAATTCGTCGACAGACTTTGACTACTTTGAAATCGAACTCGAAGAGGGTGACATCCTGGGAGTCAACGTCAGCGGTGGTGCAGATGTCGTCGGGCTTTTCGATTCGACGACTGCTCTGTTGATGGGATCGGGCCAGGATGCCAGTTTCATTCATCCCGCCGCCTCTCCGTTGCCCGGGGGCGGTAACGCAGCATTGTCCTGGGTCGTGGATACAGCGGGAACGTACTTTGTAGGGACCACAGGACCCTCCGGTAGTTATGAAATGAACCTGCGGCTGTTCCGTCCCGTGTTGGAGGCGGAGCCGGCCGGAACCGATCAGATTCTGTTCCTCGACTTCGACGGCGCGACGATCGACCCATCCATTTTCGGCGGTCCTTTCGGGCCCAGGGTGCTGTCCCCCTTGAGCGCCTTCCTGCCCGGATGGGGATTAACCCCGGCGGATGAGGACGCCGTCATTGATGCGATTGTCGCCTCGGTCACGGAGAGCTTCGAGGATGTCGGGCTGATCGGCAACAACGGCGACTTCGACACCGACGGCATCCCGGGGAATTATGGGATCACGATTCTCAACAGCCGTGATCATGCTGATCCGTTCGGCAATCCGAATGTGAGTCGCGTGATTGTCGGCGGAACAATCGGAGAATTGGGCATCTCGACGATCGGCATCGCTCAGTCGATTGACGTCGGCAACTTCGAAACCAGCGAGTCGGCCGTGACCCTGCTCGATCTGCTCAGTGCGCCGGCCAGCAATCCCAACTCACTCAACCAGTATCCACTTGGTGGCGGTGCTTCGATCATCGACCTGATTGGCGTCGGTGTCGGAAACATCACGGCTCACGAAGCCGGACACTTCTTCGGCGACTGGCACACCGATCAGTTCAATGCAACGGCAAACATCATGGACCAGGGGGGCAACCTTCCGAACACCATCGGGATTGGACCGGATGGGATCTTCGGTACGCCCGATGACGTGGACGTCGATTTCGGCGATGACACGTTTGTTCCCAACGAGGGCTTTGTGGGAACGGAAGACACGCTCAACGTGATCGCGTTTGGATTGTCGACCAGTCTCGAGGGCCTGAACAACGCGTTGATCATTGATGACGGAGAGCCCGGATTCGCAATCGAGTCAGGAACATGGGGGACCGGGAATACCGGCGCCGAAGGAGATAACCGCAATGCATCGACCTTTGGTGGCAACAAGGTCGCTCGCTGGACATTCACCGATCTGACCCCGGGTCAGTACCGCGTCTCGGCGACGTGGAAGGAACATCCCGTCCGCGCGACGGATGCGCCTTACACACTGTTCGATGGAGTGGCACAGATTGGCACGGTCGACGTCAATCAGCAACTCGCGCCAAGCGGCAGTCCCGAGTTGACCGATCTGGGCGTCCCCTGGCAGGACCTCGGAGGAATGGTCGACCTGGTCAGCGATACACTGATCGTCAAGCTCTCGAACAACGCGAACGGCTACGTGATGGCTGATGCCGTTCGCATCGAACGCGTGGGTGACCTGCCTCCCGTGCGTGTGATTGATGACGGCGAACCGGGATTCGCGATCGAGAGCGGATCATGGGGCACGGGCATCGTGGGAGCCAAGGGGGATAACCGCAACGCCTCGACCTCCGGCGGCACCAAGGTCGCCAGTTGGACGTTCGCCTCGTTAGAGCCGGGGCAGTATCGAGTCTCCGCAACGTGGAAGGCCGACCACTCACGTGCGACCGACGCTCCATTCTCACTCTTCGACGGGGCCATGCTCCGAAGCACCGTTCCGGTGAATCAGCAAATCGCCCCGAGCGGAAGTCCCGACCTGACGGATCTGGGAGAAAGCTGGCAGGACCTCGTCGGAACGTTCTTCCTCACCGGCGAGACACTGGTGGTCAAACTCTCGAACGACGCGAACGGTTACGTGATGGCTGATGCAGTGCGTGTCGAACGCATCGGCGAGATTCCTCCCGCTCAAATTATTGACGATGGTGACCCCGGCTTCTCGATCGTGAACGGAACGTGGGGCGCCGGAGTCGCAGGAGCCAATGGCGATAACCGGAATTCGTCCAATTCGGGCGAGAACAGCGTCGCTCGCTGGACATTCACCGGATTGGTCCCCGGTCAGTATCGCGTCTCCGCCACCTGGCATCCGCATCCCATTCGCGCGACAGATGCGCCATACACGGTCTTCTCCGGCACCACCAAGCTCGGCACGTTCGACGTGAATCAACAAATGGTGCCAAGCGGAAGTCCCGATTTGACAGACCTCGGTGTCAATTGGCAGGACCTGGGGGGCATCCTCACTGTGACCGACAGCACGATGGTGGTGCGACTCACGAACGACGCCGACGGGTATGTGATGGCGGATGCGATTCGTGTCCAACGTGTCGGTGAGTTGCCTCCGCCTCAGATCCTCGACGACGGTGATCCCGGATTCGAGATCGAGAGTGGAGTCTGGGGCACCGGGAACTCCGGAGTGAACGGCGACAATCGCAACGCATCGAATTCGGGCGCCGAAAAAGTGGCGAGTTGGACGTTCATTAATCTCTCGCCCGGTCAGTACCGAGTCTCAGCAACATGGGTGGGGACGGCCAGTCGAGCGTCCGACGCGCCGTACACAATCTACGACGGGGGCACTCCGCTGGTGACGACCGACGTTAATCAGAAGTTCGCGCCGAACGACTCCTCAGAAGACGGCATTCTCTGGGAGGATCTTGCGACGGTGGTCATCACCGGCGACACACTCGTGGTGCGACTCACAAACGACGCCAACGGTTCGGTCATGGCCGACGCCATCCGCATCGAGAGAGTGTAGCCGAGCGTTATTCGCGGGGCGTGCGGTGTGCGGCTCGTGGGGAGTGGTGCGTCAGATATTGATTTTCCGGTCGCGGGGTCAGGAGCGAGGCGGATGGCCCCTGCGGTTGGACGCACAATGTCCGGGCCATTCCGTTGGTCTGACTCTGCCACACGACCCGAATTGTTAGCGGTAACGCTCCAGAAGTGTGACGTGCACTTCACAATCGATCGGCCGCATCTTCGATGCGTCGCTAAACAATGCGCTTTTGGGAATTCGTCCCGATGCGGTGTTTTTTGATCAAAGGCCGATGTTCGCTTGAGTGTTGCGTCGTGGTTGGTACAGGGTCATCATATTGTCAGGAGAGGTCCCGGACTGGTCATGCCGATGCACGGCCGGCGATGGTCTCTCGTTCGTACATTTCATTTTTCTGAGTTGATGTTTTTTTTACGTGAAGAGGCTGAGTCATGTACGACGGATTCAAGGGAGACATGATCCGCGTCGGCATTCTGTTGACGGTCATCGGCGGTGCGGTCTTCGCCTTCTACACTTATTCGAATTCACTTCCCGACCAACAGCCGCAGAGAGGCGGGGCCACGAGATCGACTCCGGTCGACAGGTCCGTCGCAACCCGCGATGCCCGGCGGCAGGAGTTTGGCAACTTCTCACTCTGGTGGGATGGCATCCCCGAGTTCTTTCACCAAAACCGGGTCGATACGGGACAGGCGTCGAACATCGCTCCGGAGGACTACACCGGGGCGGAGTCGTGTAAGAAGTGCCACGAGAAGAATTACAACCTGTGGTCCAATCATGCTCATCGCTGGATGAACGCCTTGGCGGATGAGTCCACCGTCAAAGGCGACTTCTCCGGCGATTACGAGATGGACTACCTCGGCGGTCAGGGCCGCTTCTATCGTGATGGCGACGGGTACTTCATGGAGTTGACCCGTGATGACGTGCGTCATGTTTATGAAGTGACGCAGACCATCGGTTCGCGCTTCTACCAGTACTACGTGGGGCAACTTCGCGAAGGTCCTGAACCGAGCGATCACCCTCGCTACACGGAGGACCATGTGCTTCCGGTCGGATACTGGCTCGACCGCAAGGAGTGGGTGCCGATCGTTCACGTCCACGACCGGGAGAACCTCCACGATCAAGACGTGGAGGAGTTACATGATCCCTTCGTGATGCAGGAGTATCCGCCGTGGGACGACTGGGGGACCTATTGCGACTCCGCACGAGACCTTTACCGCTCCCAGTGCAACTTCTGCCACACGACTTTTCCCGTGGGCGACATGATGGTTCGCGATCAACAGAAGGTGGGGTTCTATGTGCCGGTCAAGGTGCACCTGTCGATGCCCGACTACGTCTCAAAAGCGAGGCCCGATCTCTGGAAAGAAGGTCAGGAGCCGTGGGACATGGAGGACGCTGAGTTTGCATCAATCCTCCGCGAATTCCGTACGTTCGAGGCTCCTGAGCATGCTGTGAGTTTGGGGGTTGGATGTGAGGCGTGTCACTTGGGGGCAAAAGAGCATGCGGAAAACAAGGACATTAAACCGTCGTTCTTCCCAACGAGTCCCGATCTGGTGATCCAGGCACCCGGCGGCGAGATGGAACTCGGCCGGACCCATGACAACGTCAACTGGGCCTGCGGGCGATGTCATGTCGGCCCGCGTCCGAAGTTTGCTGCCGGCATCTCAACATGGAACTCGACCGAATACGCCGATGCGCTGGACGGGAGCTGCTATTCCGAATTGACCTGCATCGAATGTCACAATCCGCACGAGACCATCGGGCCGAAGTGGACTCGCACCCCTGCTGAGGATGACGCGTCCTGCCTCAAGTGTCATCAGGAGTTCGAGCCGGAGGCGGCACGTGTTGCCCACACGCATCATCCGGTGGACACCGAAGGCAGCCGCTGCATGAACTGTCACATGCCTCGACTCAATGAAGGCCTCCAGGACATCGTTCGCACGCACACGATCTTCTCGCCGACGAATCACGAGATGATCGAGGCGAACGAACCGAACGCCTGCAACATGTGTCACGTTGAACAACCGATTGACTGGACGCTCGACCATCTCAAGGAATGGTATGACGTCACGTACGATGAGTCTCAGCTCGTGGAGAACTATCCGGACCGCGACCTGCCGACAGCGTTGGGCTGGCTGAAGAGCGATCGACGTTACGTCCGTCAGATCGCAGCGGACGCTCTCACACGACAGGAGGCAACATGGGCACTTTCGGAATTGTTTAACGCCCTCGATGATCCTTACCTGCTGAACCGACAGTTCGCACGCATCGGACTGGAGAGCATGTTGGATGTCGAATTGGTGAAGTTCGGCTACCGCTTCTATATGACGGAAGACGAACGTCATGCGCCGCTTGAGCAGATCCGGGATGAACTCCTTCCCAAAGAGTCACCCTCAGATGCCGATGTGAACTGAACAGATCCTCTCCCCTCGAGGGAGAGGGACTGCTTCTCAAACGCAGCGTCGAGAAGCAGGGTGAGGGTGACGGGGCGGGTTCACGTAGCCGTCGTTGCCAGGCGACCGATCATGCGACTCTCAGTCGTTCCTCCGCAGTCCGGCTTCTGGCGATGGCCGGCCATGTTTGGCGCACTCATTTCCGACGGTTGACACTGGAACTTCACCGTGGTGTGATGAGAATTCAGTGTGCATCGGTTGTCGATGTTGATGTTCGGGCCAATCGCGATGAAATGGTGGGTAAGTGACAATGTCGTCATCCTCAAAAGATGACCCCAAAGGGCAACCGACTCACACCCATCAGCTCGATGCTGAGTTGGAGGCGATTCTCGATCGCTACGAGGAGGCTGTTGCCAGGGGAGAACAGCCGGATGTCGATGAGCTTTGCCGTGAGTTGCCCGGACGTGAGCAGGAACTACGGAGCGTAATCGCCGCCATCAACGTCGCTGCGAAGCATCTCGAATCGCGTCCGTCCACGCCGTCAGGTGCAGCAGGTGCAGAGACCGAGCCACTGCTCGGTAGTTCACTGACGGCGGCCTCGCGATTGAAGCAACTCAGGTTCCATGCGCGCGGCGGACTCGGCTGCGTGTTCAAGGCCCATGACGAGGACATCGGTCGGGATGTCGCCGTCAAGGCGATCAGTCAGCAGAAGCAACACGACAAGGAGAGTCAGGAGCGATTCCTGCGAGAGGCGGAGGTCACCGGACGACTGAGGCACCCGGGCATCATCCCCGTGTACAGCCGAGGCGAGACGATGGACGGTCGCCCGTTTTTCGTGATGCCCTTTCTGGAGGAGGGCACGCTCGAAGAGGCGATCAACGCCTTTCACGATCAGAACCATCAGTACCGCAGCAACGATCGTCAGTTTCGCGATCTGCTGAGTCGGTACATCGCTGCGTGTCAGACGGTCGCGTATGCCCACTCCCGGGGCGTGGTGCATCGTGATCTCAAGCCGCACAACATCATGCTCGGGCGATACGGCGAGACGCTCGTCATCGACTGGGGACTCGCAGAGAAGTCGCGGCGTGATATCCATCATCGGTTGACGGGCGAACAGTCAATCGAAGTCCGAGGCTCGTCGTCGGCATCAAGTTCTTCGGGAGGTTTCACGCCCCAGTATGCCAGTCCCGAACAAATGGACGGCACGCTGGCGGTCGGACCGGCGAGCGATGTCTACAGTCTTGGTGCTATCCTGTACAAACTCGTCAGCGGCACAACTCCTTTGCGAGGTACGACTCTTGGTGAGATTCGCAAGGCGTGTCTCAACGGCGAATTCCCCTCGCCACGCGAGCGAAACCGCAGCGTTCCTGCCCCGCTGAACGCCATCTGTCTGCGGGCGATGCAGACCAATCCGGATGCCCGTTACTCGTCGCCGGAGGATTTGGCCGCCGATGTGGAAGCCTATCTGGCCGACTCGCCCGTGGCGGCTGCTCCCGACACAGCGATCGGTAAGGCGGCTCGAATGGTGCGTCGCGAATGGCCTGCGGTGATGACCACGATGGCCGGCTTGCTGGTCCTCGTGGTGCTGGCATTGCTCACGGCGGTCAAGCAAGGCAGTTTGAAAGCCGATGCGCGGGCGTCCTCACTCGACCGCCTCGAACTGGCAGCGACGCTCGCCGCTCAAGCGGGAGGCGAGGAGGTCAACCGTCGATGGCGTCTGTTGGAGTTGGAGGAAACGTCTCCCCTGCTCCGCCAGTCCGTCGAGTCACTCAACGAAGCCTGGGAGAACCTCGAAGCCCGCGACGCTTTGCAGGCTCACATGACCGAACGATTCGTCCATGCCCGTGAAATCGATGAACTCAAACTCGCATCGTTTCTGGTGCAGGGAGTCGACGGGCGAATCTTCTCTCGCGTGCCTCGGGTCGATACCAGCATTGGCAACTTCTACGCGTACCGCGACTATTTTCATGGTGAAGGGGAAGATCTCTCGGAACACTCCAACCCTCCACCGGCGACAGGTGTTGTTCGCTCGACGGTCTTTGTCAGCACGGTGACGGGCAAGCCTCACGTCGCTTTGTCGGTCCCTATTCATCGACCGGCCGTCGGCGAACAGACTGACGAAGTCATCGGACGGCTGACGATGACGATGCTCGTCGGCGACCTCGGCATGTTCGATTACCTCGGAGCCGATGAGGTGCCCATGTTAGTCGAGACTCGCAAGTACGACTGGGGTGAGCGAAGTTCGTTCGGCGTCGTCGTGCATCACCCCGATGCGAAATCGGGAGTCGCACCAGTCACAGAAGGAGCAGATACAAGTCTCCCGGTTGTCGAGGAGTCGCACTTGAACGATCTGCTCTCGCGATGGGAACGCACCCGGCGGAGTGACGAAGTGGTCTCAGCACTTTCGGTTGCCGACTTCATTGATCCCATCAACGGCAACACCACGGAGGCCGCGTTTGCACCGGTGACCGTCAAGGGACGTCCCGTGAATGAGCGTGACACGGGTTGGTTCGTCATCCTCCACCCCCGCCGCGACAAAGACCGGTCCGCGCCATAATGAATCAGGCGTGATTTGTTGCCGAATGATCTCAGACTGAAGGAGAGTTCCGTGTCCGAGGAAACCCTGTCACAAGTCGAACAGTGCCTCCAGCGGTTTCAGGACGGCGATCCATCTGCACGCGATGAGCTGATCAATCTGACCTACAACCGGTTGCTCGCGTTAACCCGCAAGATCAGTCGGACGTTCCCGAATGTGAAGCGATGGGAGGAGACACAGGACGTCGCTCAGGCAGCGTGCCTGCGACTGCATCAGGCACTCGAACGCGTCGAACTCAACGACGCACGTCACTACTTCCGACTCGCCGCCCACAAGATTCGCTTTGAACTGTTAGACTCCGCCCGGCATTACTATGGTGCCGAGGGCATCGGCCAGAACCACGCGACCCAGGCAGGCAGCCCGGCCGGGGACGCATCCGTTGGGCAGTTGCGTTACGAACAAGCTGATGTGACCCATGAGCCCGGCCAACTCGCCGAGATGACGGAACTGCATCGGCTGGTCGACGAACTTTCGGACGAGAGCCGGGAGATCTTCGACCTGCTGTACTATCACGAACTCACGCAGGAGCAGGCGGCCGAGTTGCTCGGTGTCAGTTCGCGTCAGGTGCGACGCCTCTGGCGGAATGCCCAGATCGAGATCGGCAAACGCCTGCAACACGACCCGCCACGTCAGGTTCAACAATGAATGGCGACACAGCCACCGGCGGGTGATAGAAGTCTCTTTACTGATGCTCTCCACTTCCGTCCGTCACTGGACGGTGAATGTAAGATCGTCAATGTAGACCTCAGTGTGATGACCGCCGGCCTGAATGTTGAACAGTCCGAATCGATCGAAGACCGCACCGTCGTGACGGTCACCCGGACGCAGATCGAGTGTGTGCTTTGTGTCGTCGAACGTGACCGTGATTTGCCCACGATCCGCAACCATTGGTTCGTAGGCAATCGACCAGCAATGGACCGTTCCGTCAGGCAGAATCACGGGACGAAGCACGTCAGACTCGACATCAGCAATTGGGGCATGTCGGTTTCCTTCCGACGTCGAGTAAGCGGCCCGGAAGACGTGTCCAATGCGGCTGGGGCCTTCGATCATCACCCCCAGATAATTCGGTTGAGGCTGTTCGTACTCGGGAGTCGTTTTCGAGCGTTTGCTCTCGCAGTCGAACCAGCCGAGCAAGAAGCCGCTGTCAGCACCAGCCGAGTTGAGCACGATCGTTCCAGATGCTCTCAATGGATGTTCGAGTGATAACCGATTCGTTCGCGCCGCATAGTAGCTCGGCTGCTCATCACGAAAGATGACGCCTCCAATTTCGCCTGGCTGGCCACCGGCATGACTTGTTTTGCTGAATCCATAGTCGTGATGAGGACGGATGATCCGCTCCTCGAACTCCGCGTTGTTGCCGTCTCCGATCCAGTTGGGGTCCTGGTCGAATGCGAGGGACTGTCCGTCGACAGTCAGATCGTCGAAGTACGCGTCCAGTGTGTCGCCACCAGTTTCGACGTTCCAGATTCCGAAACGATTGAACGTTGCACCATCCTCACGATGCTTGGCAGGAACATCGACACGATAGGTTCGATCGTCAATCTGGAACGTGATCAGTCCGGTGCCTTGATCGTCGGGCTTGTAACGCAGCGACCACTGATGCGGAGTCCCGTCCGCGAGAAACGGAGGCGTCGACGTCGTCTGGTACCGCTCGCCTTCAAACGCGCCTCCGCCCCCAGTCCGTCGATTGCGGGTGCCGTACTCATAGAACACCCAGTACTTGCCGCCGTTGCCATCGAGGCGGAACCCCAGCGAGTTCGACGTGCGCCAGCCTTTCGAGTTCTCGTTGAACCAGCCGAACATCAACCCGCTCCCGCCACCCGCTTGTGGGACGGCAAAGGTTCCCGACGCGGACAGCTCGTCATCGAACGTCCGCTCAGCAATCGACATTGAGAAACGAGCCGGCGTCGTACTTCGCTGAACCGTACCACCGATCTCTCCGGCCCCGTCGCCTCCTGCGAGTTGCGTCTGTCGGTAGCCGAAGTCCTGTCTTACATGCGGCAGCGACGCGGGCAACAACCGGCTGCGAAAGCTCTCCCATTCCGGGGCCACGTCGAATGACTCCGTGCGAGCAACGGAAGCATCATCCGACACCGCCGTCGGAGCTACCTGGAGCATTACCGCAAGTAACCATCGCTGTCGCATGATTGGACTCCTCAGTTTGAGATTGTCATCAGGTTATCTCAGCGGTCTACTTCTCGAGAGGCTCGCTGAGAAATGCTACGAGGTCTCGCAACTCGCGGTCCGTGAGCGTCTTGACCAGTCCGTCCGGCATGAAGGAGTGATCGAGGTCGCGGATCAGTTCGATGTCGGATCGATCGAAAGAATGCTTTTGCCCATGATCGTCGCGAATGGCCTCACGCGTATAGGACTGCAGTCGGATTCCCGTGAAGGTACGGCCGTCGTTGAGCAGAATGGTGATCGGACGATACTCAGGAGCGACTTCGCGGCTCGGCTGGAGTATCGACTCCAACAGCCATTTGCGATCGCCCCGCGCGTGGACCGAACTCAGGTCCGGACCGACGACGTTGCCTCGCCCGTTGTACCGATGACAGTTGGCACACGCCCCAACCCGAGCATGAAAGAACACCCGCCGACCGCTGTCGCGATCCGCATCCCCCTCCACCTGATTGAGTCTCGTCTGCCAGGCGTTCGTGTCGGTCATGGGAAGTCGATCGGCACTCACGCTCGATGGATCGACGACAGCCGCGATGAGGTCCGCTGACTCTGGGTAGGTCGTGGCAATGTCGTTCAATCGCTCCACGGAACTCTCTTCAAGTTCTTGGTTCCGGATCGCCCGCAGTGCCTCCTCGCGAAGCGGTCGTGATTCACTCGCGGCGAATGACATCAGCGTGTCCAATGGCACGTTGGGCACCGCAGCCAGCCGGGAGACCGCCTCCGCACGAACAGCGATCGGCTGTGCTTCATTCTCTGCCACGCCGGTCAGCAGTTCCTGTGCGAATGATGCTGCTCCGTCGACGCTGCCCACAGCCTCCAGCGACAGGATCGGGTCGCCCACCGCCAGCAGTTGCTTCAGTAATTCCCCTCGTGAAGCCTCCGTTCTCTCTGAGGCGGCCGAATCATTCGTTGCGTCGCCGTCGGACCAATCGGGAGGCAACAGCCGAAGTGCATAAGCACGCAGCCGGGGTGAGCTGTCCGCGTCGCGTACGCGGGACAGCAACATGGGCGTGTTTCGCACGCCTGCCTCCGGGTCTCCGGAAAGCGTATTCCAGGCAGCGATGGCGGCTTCGAACAATTGGAAATCAAGATCGCGTTTCGAGAGCAATCGTTCGACGACCGGAAGATGCTCGATCAACCGCTCATCCGTCAACCAACGCAAAGCCTCGAACTGCACGTCGTGATCCGGGTCATTGAGAAAGACGGGAATCCAACGTTGAACGACAGTGTCATTCGCGGAATTGCCATTGGAGGTAATGTTCGTTGTCAGTTTGATGGCTAACAGGGCCTGCAAACGATCCCTAGCGTCTCGCTTGACGATGTCGTCAACTGACCAGGACAAAGTATCCTTTGCCAGTCGCATTCGGGCAGCGTGAGACACGAACGGATCTTCGTGACGAGCAGACTCCAATAGGCTTCTGATCGACACCGGCTCCCCTTCGGGTCTGAGGTCGTCGACGAGTCGTGACTCCAAAGTCGGAGTTGTATCATCCCTCGTCTGCGACCACGCTGCCTCGTCGAGTGTGACCTTCAGTCGCCACAGACGTCCATACCCATGCACCTCGTAGCGGCCGTCGACCCAGTCGGTGAGATACCAGATTGCAGTGCTCTCATTCGATGAATGCTCATCGTAGGCGATGCAGGTCGGCCGGAAGTAGCGACCGCCGCGAACGAGAGCGATTCGTTCCGACGAGTAACTGGCACCACGCGTTCGCAGCGGCAGAAAGTCAATGCGGTGCTCGCCCCATGAGGGGACGAGTAGTCCGTCGCGGAAGGGGACCACTCCGCACGGGGCTTCGCCGACCGGATGAATCATCGGCAGGGTGCCACGCAATTCACCGTTCCAGCAGACGAATGGATGATGAGCCTCGGACCCATAGTCTCGCTGAAAACCATAATCGCCTCCTTCGACAACGTGCAGCAAACGGCACGGCGGACGTTCGCCCGGATCGTTGTCGACCGCGAAGATCTCACCATCCTTGCGAACACACATTCCGAACGGGTTCCACAATCCCCACGCAATCCGTCGCAGCCCCGTCGCATCAGGCCGACAACGAAAGATGCCCCCCTCGCCTGTTCCCGAAACGGTCTCGCCGTCGCTTCCAGTCAGCGTCCACGCAGCTGAGTAATTCTCGCCCAGCGAAAACAGTAGGTCCCCCTCCGGATGCCAGCACAGTCCGGACAGCCCGTTGTGCGGGTAGTCGGCTTCGGTTTCGAGCGTCGCGAGGTTCTCCTCGACGTCTCCCTGCCCGTCGCCGTCGGTGTCTTTCACCCGAAAGATGCGATCGCGCTCCGCGAGATACACCCAGCCGTCCTGTCCGAGTTCCAGGTCCATCGTGTGATCGGTGGACGCGTAGAACACGCTTCGCTTTCCGTCAGGCGTGAACACCAGAATCTCATCGTGCTCCGGCCCGACGTAATCCTCCGGACGGAAGTGCGTATGACTGGCGACTAACCATACTCGCCCCTGCTCGTCCACATCGAGACCGGTCGGCGTCACCAACTTCGGATGCTCCGCGACCAACGACATTTTCACCCCGGCCTGTTCCACGTGGACGCTGGGCTCACGTTCGTCGGCAATAACGGAGCCCGCGAACACGATCGAAGCCGCGAGAAAACAGCCAAACAACAATCGATTCATAAACGACTCACGATGATGCAATGAATTCACTCCGAAGCACAAGTTGCGATCGGATAAGTCCGCATGAATCAGGTTACCAAGATTCGATTGATCAATGCATCCGAGTGACGCGTCACCACCTGTCCGCCAGTGCGTGTGCGTTGAATGTATGCCCATCATTGCATCACTGTGGCCGGCCAGGTCCTGTGGCCTAAATGAAGGTGCGAATTTTGGCGAGTCATGGGAACCGGGCAACTCATTGGATACATTGAACGTGCCACGCGACAGGTTCCTGCTTGAATTCTCTTTCGAGGTTGAGATTTTCACTGGTCAACCAAAAAGTGAATCGGAGTCTATATGACGACGTCATCTGAGAACCGGTACTGGAGGGGATGGGCGACAACGGGGTTCGCGATCGTGGTGATGTTGGCATGGTTTGTCAGTCAAATCGTCGGCTCGATTGCGTACGTTGTTGGTCTCAAGATCCACGACCCGAGTATTAACATCATCGCCGTTCTCGAAGGTGCTGAGACTGACGGTAACCTCATCTCGTTTGCTGTCGTGGTCAGTTCCATCGCTGGTGGCGTCGTCTGCGCATTCCTTGCATGGTTGAAACCCGAAAGCGATGTATGGCTCTACCTGGGAGTCAAGCAAGTTTCGCTTCGAACAATCGCGGCGTGCCTGGGTCTGACGTTCGGCTTCATCGTGCTTGCCGATGCGACGACGATTGCAATCGGGCGTGATGTGGTTCCCGAGTTCATGGCCATCGTGTATGACTCCGCGTCATTCAAACCACTGTTGTGGATCAGTCTCTGCCTGTTCGCGCCGGTGTTTGAGGAGTTACTGTTTCGAGGTTTCCTGATTCCGGGCTGGTCGCAGACTCGCTTGGGAGTCGTCGGAGCAATCATCTTGTCCTCGGCCGCATGGGCATTGATTCATGTTCAATATGGCCCTTACGAGTTGACCCAGATTGCTGTTGCAGGCGTGATCCTCGGTGCGATGCGCGTGAAAACAGGGTCGATCTTGCCCCCAATTGCCTGCCACGTTTTCGCGAACATCGTGGCCACAACCGAAGCGGCGATCAACATCGACCAATGGCTCTAAGCTTTTCGCAAAGAGTCCGCGATGTCCAACGTTCGTGTTGAGAGGGGGCCGCTTCGTTAGTTGTCGCTCTTCATCAGCCAGACTTCCGAGACGAGCGTGCCCCAGCCGCCGCTGTTTCGCCACTGCTCGCGTCTGACCTGGGGGCCAACCGCAACATCCTTGGCCTTTCGAAGTTGAATTCGAAGTTCGCCGTCGCGGGTCGTTTCGGTCGGGATCTCGAATGTGGCGAACTCGCTCATTCGTTCGGGGAGCGGATGATCGGCTGCCAGCACCACATCGTCCGCCAGGATGGTCTGCGACTTTTGATTCATCCGCATCGCATATCGCGACTGGTACGCCGGTCTGACGAACGTGAAACGGATGCGGTAATGCGCGTCGGGGTCCAGGTCTTTGTAGTGCAGAGCGACACCGTCGGCTTCGTCCTGTGTGAAGTGCATCGATCGCTGACTGGGGCGGTTCCCCTCGGAGAGCATCGTGGAGACGTAGGGCTGGCCGTGGTCGTACGGATAACCGTTGATGACATGGGGAGCGTTGTTGTAGGTGCCCAGATTGTCGTAGAAGCCTCCCGGTCCGGGATTCTCGTAATCGACGATCATCGCGAGCAGTTGCGACCGGTCGGCCGACTCGGCCTCCTTCGCTTCCGTGAGCTGTCGTCTCAGCCATCCGAGTCCGATGAAATCATGTTGCAGGTTGAAGTTCCCCTCATTCCTGACGCCGAACAGGTCATTGCTCTGCTCGCCCAACTCTGCCGCCTCCTTGCGAAGTTCGATCATCTCCGGAGTTTCGTTGGGGGCGTCAATCACATCGAGAGCAGACAGTGACTGATCGATCGCTGCTTCGACATTGCCGGTCTTCATCGCAGTTTGAATCTGATGCTCGATTCGTTTCTGCAGTGCAGTCTGCTGAGCGACCGCAAGTTGTGTGTATTTGTCCAGCGCGGCCTTCTGCATGAATTGCCGCCATAACCAATTGGTACGGTGATGGATCTCAGGAATCTTCTGCCCCGCCTGTTTCACGAGATCGTAACAGCGATCGATTCCTTCCTTCTCGATCAACGGCGTCTCAGGGTCTTCTTCCAGATTCTCCTCCAGTTGAAAGATCGCCTGCGCCATCTCGGGCGCTGCCTCCGGACCGAACCACGTGCGGCAGTATTCGTCCACAACGTCTTCGACGCTCGTGCGTGGCGCCCACAACAGTCGCTGCCACATCCATTGGTTGAAGTGGTCGTGATGTCCGCTGGAGTGCGTGATGTCTCCCACTGAGTAACGCATCAGGTCGTTGAACACGCGGTGATAGTACCGGGGCCATGCATAGAAGGTGAGGCGGTCGTAGACCATGGTGAGCGTCTGATCTGGTCGCCGTTCGTAGATGAAGTGCCCCGTCCGTGGAGGCAGGTTGCCGTCACGATCTGCACGCGGATACATCTGGATGTACCCGTGCTGCGAGTACCGCCAGTGTGTGATTTCGTTGTAGTAGACGAGCTTGTGGCGAGGTGGAATCTGGTGCAGGATCTCTCGCGGGTAGAGATCGAACGGGCCGAAGCCCGGATAACGGAACAGGTCCATGCGATGCGTCTGCCGATGTCCCGGCTGCCACGTCGTCGCGTCGGACCCCGGTCCGTACCCCCACGCCCACAGCCATTCGCGAGGCTCCTCCTGCAGGTAGTCGAAGATGGCATTGTCGTCCGCGTTGTCGAACTTCTGGTTGGTGAAGTAGACCCGCGTCGTTGGATGGTATTTGTGGATGATGTCTGCCATCTGCTCGACGACTTCGATGAACGTGAGTCCATAGGGATCACAGAGGTCGCACTCGCAGCCGCCTCCGTCACCGCCGTGGAACTTCACGAAGTCGAAGGTCGGACCGTTTTTGAACTGGTCTTCGCAACGCTGAAGCTGAGCGGCCCGGGCTTCGGGGACCGAGAGGCAGACATACCCGATGCGACCGATCGATTCCTCCGCGTTCCATGCGGGAGGCCCTGAGCCCGTGTTGGCACCGAAGCCCCCTTGCGTCATCAGTCCGTAAGATTTGATGAAGTCGAAATACGGACCGGCCCCCGTGGAAAACACGTTCGCACCGGCCAGTGCATAATCGAGGATGACCCGCTGCGTCTCTTCAGTCGTCCAGTCACGCACATGTGCGAGGCGTTTCGCGATATGGCTCTGACCGAACTGCGTGCCTCGAATCTCGAACGCCGGCGCAGTCCGCACGGCGAGCGACTCGGGAACCTCGACGGTGCTTTCCTTCACGATGAGCCGACGCAGGACTTCTCCCGCTGCATACAGGACTCCCCGCTGATCGACCCCAGCGGCCATTAACACGCTCGGACTATCCTCAAATGTCTGCACAAGAAAACCTTCAGGACCCGGATCACGTTCGGAGAGCGACGTGATGTTGTGCGATTCGATCATGTCTTCAATCTCACGGTGATGCTCCGGGATGCCGAGTAGGATGACCAGCGAACCATCCTTCAATGGAGTTGCTTTCTCCTCAACTTCCGTCGGAATCCCACTCGGCTCTGCAAGTCGATCGGCAAGCAACTTCGCCACATTACGTTCGACCGCATTCGCCTCCGCACCCAGCCTCACGGTCACCGACTCAAACTCAGCACCCACCACCGGAGCGACAACGAACAGCAAAGCCCCAATGATGGACAACAGGATGCGAAAAGACATGAAGGCTCCTCTTGATGTGACTTGAGCAGACGTGTTGGAATCACTCAACCGGACTCGAAGCTCTGACCGAGATCGTCAGCGAGGTTACCCCAACGCCGCACCGAGCGGTACCATCCCAATAGAAGTGCCCACGATTCCTTGAGAGACTTGCCACTGCTTGCCTGGCCGGAGTACAGCGTTGAATGCGCGATCGGCACTGCTTCGGCCGGGCAAGCAGTGCCGCATGACCATTCCACGTCCCTCCTGCCCGACCGAAGCAATGGCACGACTTTTGGTCACTCGTACGTCATGGGCAGTGTGTGATCGAGGGGAATCGGACCGATGCCGAGACCCGCGAATTCCCTCGCACTTGACCAATGCCAATCGATGGCTCGCTCGACGAGGCCGCGTCGAACTGGGTTGTGGTGGATGTATTCGATGATGTTCGGGAGTGCCGCCGGGTCATCGAGGTTCTCATCGAATCCCGGCCCCGCCTGCCAGAAGCGACGGTACGTTCGTGTCGCGTTGACGACCGTCAGTTGTTCGAGATACGCCGGGTCGTGTTCCTTCAGCCAGTTGATGGCCGTCACTCCGACTGGCTGATTGATGCTCCAGACGATGTCGCTCATGTCGTAGTCCGGCTCACACGGACAGATCAGCAGATGCACATGCTCCGGCATGATGACCCATGCCCACACATCGAACTGATGCTGCTCACGAGCCGCATTGACCGCATCACAGAACCACATCCGCGACCGGTCCTTCGACAGCAACGGCATCCGCCGATAACAGGACGCCGTCCAGAAGTGAGCATCCCCCGGCGTGTTGACAATCTGCACGCGTTTGCGATGTGACCCTGAGATGACTCCACAAATCAGGTGAGACGTGCCGCTGCATGCCTGACCAGTGTTTCTCTTCGAATTGTGGTCGTTGGCAATGACATCCCAAGCCGACGGCTCCGCCGTCGATCGGGTGCGGGGCAACTCGCAAGGCACGTTTCAGGTCCCATCGAATGTTACGACACACGTCGTTCGACGGCAAAGCCGTCGGCTTGGGACGTGGCCAATCCGCCAACTGAATCACCCGCACCGAGACCAATTCGACGCGCCACTGCTTGCCCGGCCGACCTTCCGCGTTGAACGCGCGCTCGGCACCGCTTCGGCCGTGCAAGTAGTGCTGAATGACCATTCCGCGTCTCCTCCTGCCCGACCGAAGCAGTGGCACGCGTCATGGTCAATCACGGGCACCGGGCACGTCGCTTGGTAAATTACACGCACTCGGCGAATGACTGTGATCAGTTAGGCTCAAGTTATTAGACGATCTTAATCGGTTTGCCGAGCACCAAATGAACGCGAAGTCGGAATAGGCCAGGTTGCCCGTTTCCAGATACACGTAGTTCGACATCGTCGTCTTCCGCGGGATTGACTTCAATATGCGGAAACTTTTGCATGTCACCAATGTTGTCCAGAGCAGTCCACCAACAATGTTTAATGACGCGTCCTTTACCTGTATTGATTTGATGTCGTTTCGCATCACCCTGTGGTGCCTCATATCCACCAGCCCCCCCACTGCCAACCACAATACCATCGAAAGTATCGATTCTCATGACTACTCTCCAGAAGGTGTAAAGAACTGTGTCCCAGTACTCGTTAGCTTTGGTAATCTTTCACTCGGTCTTCCATTCATTAGGGCGAGATTCACATAAGCACTGGTCGGTAAATCTTGAAAGATCGTAGAAAAAACTGAGAAACGGGGAGGACGGGTGTTGGTTGAATACTGGCGAGCACTTTGCTTGTATCGTGTCAGCACAGTGAAGATCCCTGTGGTTGAGCATGTGGGAGTTTGCACACGAACCCCGGTCGAGTACGTATCGTGTGCCACGGCTGTGTCAGCCGTGCTGATTAAGGGTGAGGGGCGATTGAAGTAGAAACGGTGAGTGTTGGGAGTGCGTTTTCCTCGCAATCGCACTGCCGGGACGGCAGTGGCACACGTCAGCAATAACGAAAACACTGAAGTGGACCCCGATTTTCGGA
>JAGQPX010000271.1 GCA_020426505.1 Planctomycetaceae bacterium
TCGAGGTGGTTCGTCGGCTCGTCAAGCAGAAGCATGTCGGGGTTTTTCAGCAGTAACTGGCACAAGGCGACTCGACGCTTCTCGCCACCGGAGAGATGCTCAACCTTCGCATCCATTGGCGGCAGTCGCATCGCATCGCAGGCAATCTCGAGCGTGCGGTCCAACTCCCACAGGTTGGCATGGTCGATCTTGTCCTGCAGTTCCTGTTGCTCTTCGAGGAGCTTTTCCATCTCCTCCGGCGACGGATCATCACCGAACGCCATGTTGACTTCGTTGTAGCGGTCGAGGATCGCTTTGGGCTCAGAGACCGCCTCGTCGATGCACTCCTGCACCGTCTTCTCTGGATCAAGCCGGGGTTCCTGCGGGAAGTAGCCGACCTTGATCCCCTTCATGGCGCGGGCCTCGCCCATGAAGTCGGTGTCCTCCCCCGCCATGATGCGGAGCAACGTGCTCTTGCCGGATCCGTTGTTGCCGATGACGCCGATCTTCGCCCCCGGAAAAAATGCCAGCCAGATATCCTCCAGCACGGCTTTTTCGTCATAGGTCTTGGTGAGGTGCTCGATCGTGTAGATGTACTGTTGGGACATGATGTGGAGTGATCAGTTTTCAGTTGTCAGTCATCAGTGGAGGATTGGTAGCGGGTGAGTTTGGAGACTGGATCGCTCGTCGGCAAGTGTACGCTCGACGGATTTCTTTCTTCTGATCTCCACGAGATCGCGACAACATGTGCCATCAGTTTCCCTCGGCGATGTCTTTGATGCTGACGAGTTTCAGGCGACCGTAGGGATTGTGCATGGGACTGCCGGGAGGGAATCTGTCGCCAGAGATGGCCATGGCCTGGTATCGGGGGCCGTGCTCGTCGCAGAGGAGATGGCCGTCGCCGATCGGCTTCTCGCCACGGCTAACGTAGCGGACGACCTCGACCAGCAACTCCGTATCAACTTCGAGGTCATCGTGACGCATGACGAGATCCGGATAGCCGAGCACGTGCATGCCCATCGTGCGCAGATCGCGTTCGCCGCCGGACATCGAGACGAACGCATAACTTGCTGCATCGGGGCTGCCGTCTTCGGCCATGTCGACCCAGAGTTGGCCGCCGTGAGCGAGGGCACTGTTATCGATGAAGACGCCGGCTCCTCCGGCCTGGATAATCGCCGCCCCCGCCCGGAGCATCGTACGTGCTGCATCCAGCGATCCGCCCGGACCACACAGTCCGACGTTGACGGTGTACCGACTGACGACCGCGAGTTCCTCGGACGTCGCTGGATGTCGGCAGGAGGACTGGAAGATCTGTGCGAACTGATCATCCGGTTGCATGGGGAAGAACTCGATCTCGGTCCCGTCCGGAAGCACTAACAACTCACCCGTCAGTCGATAGCCCTCCGGCAGACGTTGGATGAGCTCGCCCGGATCGGCCCAGTCGCCGGGGATGCGCAGAGTCGTTTCCACCGATGCATGCTGCGAGTCCATGAATTGTTCAATCTGCTTGAGGTCCGACGATG
The DNA here is from genome assembly GCA_020426505.1 of Planctomycetaceae bacterium. Classification (GTDB taxonomy): domain Bacteria; phylum Planctomycetota; class Planctomycetia; order Planctomycetales; family Planctomycetaceae; genus JAHBXU01. The sequence goes on from JAGQPX010000271.1 coordinate 1,503, forward strand.
TGGTCGATCGGCATCGAAGATGCGAAGCCGTACCAGACCGTAAATACGCGAAGGACTCCGGTCAATCATGTCGGTCTCGACCGTTGAAATTAGAACGCACAGACACTGATGATTTTCTCGCAGAGTCGCAGAGGAGTCTTCTCCGCGTGCTCTGCGCCTCCGCGAGAGAAATCGAAGCACGATCGTCACTCCGGGGTGCGGCTGAGCAAGAAACCAGGTTGGGTGAAATCGCGGCGTACCCCAGTGGAGGCATCTCGTGTTAGACTGGCGGGATGTCGATTTCTTCACAACACATCCGACGGCGTGAACTCCTGCGAGCGGGTGGGCTCAGCTGGTTCGGGTTGACGTTGCCGGAGATGCTCTCGCGGTTGGAGGCGGGTGATCCGCTGAAGGCAGAGCCACTTTCAACGTTTGGGAGGGCGAAGGCGTGCATTCTGTTGTTCATGTGGGGAGGGCCGGCTCATCAGGATACGCTCGACCTCAAGCCACACGCACCGGTTGAGATTCGCGGAGAGTTCTCACCCATTGCGACCAACGTGCCAGGCATCCAGATCGGCGAGCACTTCCCGCAGTTGGCTCAGCGGATGGACCGTTTGTGTCTGATTCGGTCGATGACGCACAGAGACGTCAATCATCTGACCGCGACGCACTTCCTGCTCACCGGACAGCCGCCGCCGCCCAGTGGGAACCTCGATGACGACTGGCCGAGCCTGGGTTCGGTGATGTCGCAACTGGGACGCGGTCGTGCTCCTCTGCCGCCGTTTGTCTCCATGCGACCCACCGTCCCCGGCGATGCTCCACGCTTTGTCGAACAGAGTCACGGTCAGTTCTCCGGTTGGCTGAGTGCCACACATAACCCGCTGACGATCGACGCGGACCCCAACCGCGAAGACTACAGCGTTGGCGACTTTGAGTTGACGAACGGCATCACGGTCGACCGACTCGATGATCGGGCGACGTTGCTCCAGTCGCTCAATGATCAACGGCGGACCCTCGATCGACAAGCGGCGACCGTCGTCGACAAGAACTATCAACGAGCCTTCGAGTTACTCGACTCGGCCATTGGTCAGGACGCATTTGATGTCTCCCGCGAGCCGGACGAAGTGAGGGAGCGTTACGGTCGCAATGCACATGGTCAAACGGTGTTGCAGGCGAGGCGGCTAGTCGAACGGGGCGTGCCGCTGGTCACTGTGTTCTGGCCGAACGACGGCATCAAGAACGTCTCCGTCTACTGGGACACGCACAGTCGCAACTTCATCGACCTCAAGGACCGGCTGATGCCCGTCGCCGATCAGGCTTTCACCGCACTACTGGATGACCTCGAGAACCGAGGCATGCTCGACGAAACACTCGTCGTCTGGTCTGGCGAATTCGGTCGCACGCCTCGCGTTGGACAACGCAACAGCGACGCCGGTGCAGGTGCCGACGGCCGCGATCACTGGCCCAACTGCTTCTCGACCTTGCTCGCTGGCGGTGGTATTCGCACGGGCATCGTCCACGGCTCCTCCGATCGTCACGCCGCTTACCCCGCCTCCGACCCGGTCCAACCCGTCGACCTCATGGCCACCATCCACCACCTCCTCGGGCTGCCCCCCGATCTCACGCTGCGCGATCCCCAGGGAAGGCCTCTAGTCGTATGTCCAGGGCAGATTGTGCGTGGGATACTGTGTTGATCGACAACGTCTGTAACAATATATTGACATACCTTTTGATTTGGCACCGTGACATCTGAAACGCAACAGGTGGGTTGGTTGATGGCGAAGTGGTAGAAACATCGCTGGGACGCTTCAATGGTGTTGTTCACAAGGACACCGTTGGAAGGGAATCCCAGCGATGGCCCATCAGCTTACCATGTCGGAACGGGAAGTCATCTCGAACATGCATTTTGCCGGAGTCTCTGCAGCCGAAATTGCCCGCGCGACGGGGCGACATCGCAGTACCATCTCGCGGGAGTTGGCCCGCAATGGGGACGGTTCGGCCTACTCGGCCGTGCGGGCCCAGCGGAAGGCCGAGGGTCGCAGGCGAGAGCGACCGCTGGTCCGCAAGATGGACCGGCCGCGCCTCGGCGAGTGGGTCCGGGAGCATCTGGTGCAGCGGTGGTCGCCCGATCAGATCGTCGGACGACTGCGGCGCGAACACCCACACGACCGCTCGCGATGGATCTCGGGACAGACGATCTACCGCTGGATCAACGCACAGCCACACGACGATCGTCGTCACTGGCAGCAGTTTCTGCGGTGGAAGGGACGCCGCAAACCCCGTCATGACCGACGCGGCCGCCTCCCCGCGCAAGTGCACATCGCAGATCGACCGGCCATCGTTGATCGCCGCGGCCGCTACGGCGACTGGGAAGGAGACACGCTCGTCGGCCACCGTCATCGGGGTGGCGTGGTGACACTGGTCGAACGCAAGAGCGGCTACCTGCTGGCGGGCAAAGTCCGCGTCCGCCGCACCATCACCCGGCTGTACGAGCCCTTACCGCCGACCCTTCGCCGCACGCTGACACTCGACAACGGCAAAGAGTTCGCGCAGCATGAGGAATTGTCACGCGAAAGCTGACTGTCGGTGTTCTTCGCCGAGCCACGCAAACCCTGGCAACGCGGCTCGAACGAACATACCAACGGTCTGCTGCGGCAGTACTGTCCCAAGGGAACCAACTTCCACCGCATCAGCCGTCACGATCTGGCCCGGACCACCACCCAACTCAACAACCGACCCCGAAAACGTCTCAACTATCAAACCCCCAGCGAAGTCCTCCACTCACGCCTCACTGTTGCACTTGAGAAGTGACGGTGCCATATAAATGGTGTAAATACCCAAGGCAGTCGCAAGTACGATGTAGCTGGATTCG
>JAGQPX010000272.1 GCA_020426505.1 Planctomycetaceae bacterium
GCATGCTGGTGTCGAGTTCGACGAAGTCGGCCCCGCAGGCGAAGCACTCTTTTCGATAGGTGCCTCGCAGTTCTTCGAGTGCCTCGCGGTAGTCGGCTCGAATCCCGGCAGCATCGACGAGCATCGTCTCGTCCGACTCCGGGTCCTTGAGGTCGCACATCCCGTCAAAAGGGAAATGCACTTCGGCTTCGTCGAGGACGTGGAACACAATCACGTCATGACCAGCGAAGCGAAGCATGCGGATCGCATCAAGGACCGGCTCCGCATCGGTGAGCAGATCGCTGAACAACATCACCAGACTCTTGTGCTTGACCATTGAGGCGAACCGCCTGAGGTTCTGAGCGATCTCGGTCGGTCCGGTTGGCTGAGCCTTGGCGAGCAACGCGAGGATGTTCGCCAGTTGTGTGCGTTTGCTTTTCGCGGGGAGTGAGGCACGGATCTTCTCATCGAATGTCATCAGGCCGACCGGGTCCTGTTGATGCACCATCAGGTAAGCAAGTGCAGCTGCGAGACAGATCGGAGTACTCGAACTTCGTCAGTTCCTGTCGATACGTGTACGCCATGCTCTCCGAAAGGTCCATCAGCAGGTAGCCGGTGAGATTGGTCTCAGCCTGATACTTCTTGATGTAGTAGCGATCCGTCTTGGCGTAAACGAGCCAGTCAATGTCCTTCGGGTCGTCCCCCTGCGTGTACCGCCGATGCTCAGAGAACTCGACACTAAATCCATGAAAAGGGGATGCATGTAGTCCGCTGAGAAACCCCTCGACAATGAACCGCGCACGCAGGTCCAACCGCGAAACGGTCTGGATCACTTCGGGCTTGAGATAAGCTTCAGCGGAGGGCATGGTCAGTTGTCAGTTGTCAGTTGTCAGTTGTCAGTTGTCAGTGGGAGACTGAGAACCGTGTGCTGACGACTGAAGGATTCTTCTGTTTAGGGATTCTGGGACACGATGGATTCCAACTCTTTGCGGAGTTTGGGGAAGTCGGTGGTCAGGATGGCCCACAGGATGTCTCGGTCAATGGTGTCGTAGCCGTGAATCAGTCGATTGCGGAATGCGATCACTTCGCGCCAGGGGACCGCTGGGTGAGCATCACGCAGGTCCTGCGATAGTCTCGTCGCCGCCTCGCCGATGATTTGGCAGAGTTGCAACAGCGCGAGGTAGAGGACCCGTTCCGAATCAAGGTCGTTCCGCGTGAGGGGAGCGATCAGCGACATCGCCTCGATCGTATGATCGAGCATCTCTCTCAATGCCGTTTGGTCGTCACGGAGCGACATACAGCTCCTCAGACTTCGCGACCACAGCAGCTCGAAATCCTACACTGAGACACGCAGGAGTGTTCAGGTCGACTGTTCGGCCAAACAGTTGTGTCAGTTCATCTTGTAATTGAAAGAATCCCAATCCGGGCGTATGCCGGGGCTCAAACTCGACGAGGAGGTCCAAGTCGCTGTCGTCTCGGAAGTCATCACCGAGTGCAGAGCCGAAGACTGCGAGGCGGCGTATGTTCCAACGTCGACAGAGTTCGACAAGACGTGTGTCAGAGATATTGAGATCGCTGGCAATCATTGTCACCACTCATGTGGACTTCGAGTTACCGTAACAACTTCATTGTAGCACCAACGAGTTATCTGTGTGGTCACTCGTACTTCGGCACAGCTGGTTCGGGGATCTCTTTGAGCAGTCGTTCGATGATCGTGTCGCTGGTGTAGCCTTCGGCCTGGGCTTGGAAGTTGGGGGAGATGCGGTGCCGCAAGACCGGGATGGCGACGCGGCGGATGTCGTCGAAGGAGACAGCCGGACGGCCATCCATGGCAGCGATCGCGCGGGCTCCGTAGATGAGGTACTGACCCGCACGGGGGCCGGCTCCCCAGTCGACCAGATCGCGAATGAACTGCGGAGCCGATCCGTCTCCAGGTCGCGTCGCTCTCACGAGACGGGCGACATAGTTGATCGTCAATGGGGCGATCTCGATCATGTTGATCTGCCGCTGGAGATACAGAATCGCCTTCGCGGAGAGGACCTTACGAACATCGCCGCCAGTGTCGGACGTCGTCGCGGTGAGGATCTCCTCCTCTTCCTCAAGGTTGGGATAGTCGACCTTGATGTTGAACATGAAACGGTCGAGTTGAGCCTCGGGCAATGGGTACGTTCCTTCCTGCTCGATCGGGTT
>JAGQPX010000003.1 GCA_020426505.1 Planctomycetaceae bacterium
GTCCCAGCCCCAGTCGAACAGTTGCACGTAACGCACGCCTCGTTCGACCAGCCGCCGGGCGAGTAGACAGTTGTTTGCGAACGATTCCTTGCCGGGCTCGGTGCCGTACATCTTCTGAATGTGGGCCGGCTCCGAAGTGAAGTCCATCGCTTCGGGGACGGTCTCCTGCATACGGTAGGCCATCTCGTACTGGGCGATCCGCGTCAGCGTCTCCGGATCGCCGAACGTCTCATAGTTCCGTTCGTTCAATCGACGCAGCGTGTCGAGAGCAGCCCGACGTGAATCTCGCGACACGCCCTGCGGATTCGACACGTTGAGCACCGGATCGCCCTGCGAGCGACACTGAATCCCCTGATAGACCGAAGGCAGAAATCCGGCCCCCCACAGCGACTTGCCCACGCGAGGCTGCCGTCCTCCGGAGAGCAGCACCATGTACCCCGGCAGGTTCTCGTTCTCGCTCCCCAGTCCCCATGTCGCCCAGGCTCCGATGGACGGCGAGCCAATCCGCGGCTGCCCCGAGTGCACCATCAGTTGAGCCGGACCATGATTGAACTGATCGGTGTGCATGGTCTTGATGAAGCAGACGTCATCGACCACCTGCGAGAAGTGAGGCAACCGATCCGTCACCCATGCGCCACTGTCGCCTCGCTGCTCGAAGGGGAACTGGGTCCCCATCAACTTCGGCACACCTCGAATGAACGGGAACTGCTGTGACTCCAGAAACTCAGCGGGACATGCCTTGCCATCAAAGCGGTCCAACTCGGGCTTGTGATCGAACAGGTCCAGCTGACTCGGTCCGCCGATCATGTGGAGAAAGATGACCCGCTTGGCACGCGGCTTGTGCGACAACTCAGTGACGGGAGCAATCGCAGCATGCGCTGACCCCATCGCCTGCGACATCCAGAGTGCCCCCAGACCGGTTGCACATTCGCCGAGGAAGTATCGGCGCGTGCGATGCTCCAAATGCCGAAGTAACAGTTCGTCGTTGACGGACATCCGCGACATTGATCCGGTTGCTCCAGAGAGTTACTTAGTCAACAGTTCGTCAAGGTTCAACAACACACTGGCGACGATTCCCATTGCCCGCTCATTCGGGCTGACGGATGAAGCCTCATCATCGGTGGCCGATTGTTCTTTCAGGATCCCATCATATAAACTTGCGAGTTCGGCGACCTCATCCGCTGACGGCTCTCGACAGGTGGCGAGCCTCAAGCCGAACTCCAATTGATCAGTCGACTCGCCATGAGAGGCGAGCATTCGTCGACCGAGCGCGAGAGATGCCTCGCTGAACGTGGTGTCGTTCAGCGTCATCAGGGCTTGCAGTGGAGTGTTCGATCGAACCCGTCGCGATGTGCAGAACTCGCGCGACGGCGTGTCGAACGAGGCGAACATTGGGAACGGGATGCTCCGCTTGACATAGATATACACGGATCGCCGATAGCGGTTCTCATCGCCCGGCTCCGCGGTCGTCCATTTGTCCGCCGCCTGAAAAGGATTCCAGACACCATCCGGAATTGGCGGATGCACGGGCGGTCCGTACATCTTGTCGCTCAGCAGACCGGCAATGGCCAATGCCTGATCTCGCACCACCTCCGCGGAAAGTCGATGTCGCGGCCCGCGTGCGAGCAGCCGATTGTCGGGATCACGTTCGCAAAGTTCGGGATTCACGGTCGACTGCTGCCGGTATGTCGAACTCAGCGTCAGCTCACGCAGCAGTTGCTTCTGACTCCAGTGCATGTCATACATGAACCGGAATGCCAGATCGTCGAGCAACTCCGGATGTGACGGTCGATCGCCCGACGATCCGAAGTCCTCCTGCGTGGCGACGAGCCCCGTGCCGAACAACTGCGTCCACAGCCGGTTGACGGCCACACGTGCGGCCAACGGATTCTCCGGACTGACGAACCAGCGCGCCATCGCCAGCCGGTCCTGTGCCCCAGCGGAATCTTCGTCTGCCAGCGAGGGAGGCAGACTCGCAGCGACAGCTTCCGTCTTATTCAAATAGTTTCCCCGGTCAAACATGTGTGTCAGCCGCGCGAACTGCGGAACGCGTTCACGCATCACGGGGATATCAACACTCGCGATCGCCTTCCGCTGCTCCTTCAACGCCGTGAGTTGAGCACGCTTGTCGTCGAACTGTTGAGCATCCAGCCATTGTGACCACTCTTCGCCACTGCTCAATGCGAACGAACCACGCCGCGCGACCAGTGGGTGTGAGCCGCCGGACGACTGATTGAACGCCAGTTTAATCCACAACGTCGCCTCCGCAGGCACATCAACAGGCGCGGCAAGCACGAAAGCAGCCGTCCGTGGATAGTGAATCCGTGAATAGGCCGCGAAGCCGTCATCGTTCTCCGCATCGAGGCTCAATTCCGGGTCGAGAAACGGCTGCGGCTCATCGCCGATCACAGACACGAATTCGAGTCCAATCGGCTCCTCACTCGCCTCAGAGATCAACTGGGCCTTGAGATGCGACAGGACGAACCCCCATTCGGGATCGACGACGGCTGCCTCTGGATCGAGCGGCGAGATTGTCAGCCGCAACGCAGTCAATTGCGCCACGTCGCTCGGCAGCGGCGAGGTCACCACGAACCCGGTCTTCGTCCGCACCGCGTCGAGGGTGTGATACTCGTCTCCCGTCTCTTTCGGCTCGACAGCCGTCGGCACTCCATCGGTCGACTCGACGGTGATGCCCCGCAGGGGTTGCCACACCCCGTCATCCTCGACCAATCCCCTTCCCGACTGACGTAGCGACTCCTTGATGTCTGCGATCTGTTGATCCAATTCGCTCGCCCGCTCAGTCTCACTTGCATCAAGCGGCATCTGCACCAGCGGGGCGTCTGAGTCAACGTCGCAGTCAGCCGTGTTGTTAAAGTACGCCATGAACCGGTAGTAATCGGTGTTCAATAGCGGATCGTACGGGTGGTCATGACACTGCGTGCAGCCGAACGTCACCCCCTGCCACACCTGCCAAGTGGTATTGATGCGATCGACGACCGCCTCGACTCGAAACTGCTCGTCGTCCGTGCCTCCTTCTTCGTTGGACTGCGTCGTGCGATGACAGGCCGTCGCGATCAGGTCGTCCAACGTCGGATCGGGAAGCAGGTCACCAGCCAGTTGTTTCACGGTGAACTCATCGTAGGGCAGATCCCGATTAAAGGCGTCGATCACCCAGTCGCGGTATCGCCAGATGGTGCGGCGTCCATCGAGACCGAGTCCCTTCGAGTCGGCGTAACGCACGTGGTCAAGCCACATGCTCGCCCAGCGCTCGCCAAATCGCGGCGAGTCGAGCAGCCGATCCACCACCGCCTCGTAAGCCGCTTCGCCGCGGTGTGACACGTCTTGACGAAACGCATCCTGGTCCTCCAAGGTCGGCGGCAGCCCGATGAGGTCAAGCGTCACCCGTCGCAACCAGCGGTCCACGTCAGCATCCGGCGACGGCGTGAGACCTTCTTCATCCAGACGCGCCAGCACAAAGTGATCCATGCGTTGTCGACACCATTCAGCGTCGCTCACGGTCGGCAACGCCTGTCGCTGCGGCGGCACGAATGACCAGTGCACCTGCCACACAGCCCCCTCACGCACCCATGTGATGAGTGTATCAATCTCGTTGTCGCTCAGCCCCTCGGGATGCTCATCGACGGGCGGCATCCGCTCCGCCTCGTTGGTTGTCGTGATTCGGCGAACCAACTCGGACTCCTCGACGTCCCCCGGTACGATCACCCTCACGCCCGACTCACGCTCGCGGTACACATGATCCCTGTGCACAAAAGAGAGGTCGCCCGCCTGCTTCACGCCGCCGTGGCACGATACACAATGTTCATTGAGCAGCGGTCGCACATCGCGCGTGAAATCGACCGTATCACCCGCAGGTAGGAGCCCCGCGGCTGAGATCACACCGCAAATGACGAGAGATCGAATTCGCTGCATCGGCCGTTTCGCGAGTCGTGGAACACTGAGGTCACATGACCACATTCTCACGGTCCGCGGCGCCGAATACAACGGAACAATGCGATTCGATCGGCGTGGAGGAACGATTCCGGTCGTCGTCTTCGCCAGACGGCGGATCGCTGACCGATCAATGTCCTCATGCAGTCCGGCTTCTGGCGAAGACCGGCGACGATCGATCGTGCCCGTGGCACTAGTCCTTCAGTTCATATTCCTTGATCTTGCGGTAGAGTGTGCGTTCGCCGATGCCCAGCATGGTGGCCGCTTCCTCACGATTTCCGCCCGAGAGTTCCAGTGCCTTTCTGATGTAATAGGCCTCCACATCCTTGAGTGGTCGGCCGGTCAGTGTGTCGACTCCCGCAGCCGCGTAGGCGGCCCCTTCCAGTTCCTGACCGGCCAGCGGCGAGATTTCCTCGGGCAGATCGTTCACGTCCAGCAGTCCGTCCGTGTCGAGAATCAGCATGCGTTCGATCGTGTTTCGCAGCTGACGTATGTTCCCCGGCCACTCGTACGCCATCAGTGCCTGCCGTGCTGCTCGTGAGACTCCCTGCACCTCCTTGCCATACTGCTGCGAAAAGTCCTTCACAAAGTGGTCGGTCAACACGGGAATGTCGGCCCGCCGCTCTCGCAGGGGCGGCAGGATGATCGACACCACGCTGATGCGGTAGTACAGGTCCTCGCGGAACGTTCCCTCCTCCATCATCTTTTTCAGATCGGCATTCGTTGCGGCGAGCAACCGCACGTTGATCGACTTCTCATCATTGGAGCCGATGCGGGTGATCTTCCGATCTTCGAGAACACGCAGCAGTTTGATCTGCGTATCCATCGGCATCTCGCCGACTTCGTCGAGGAACAGCGTCCCGCCATTGGCGTACTCGAACTTGCCGATGCGTTTGCCGGCCGCTCCGGTGAATGCGCCCGGCTCGTGTCCGAACAACTCACTCTCGAGGATGCTCTCCGGCAGGGCGGAGATGTTGAGCGGCACGAACGGTTTGTTCTTGCGGGGAGAGTTCTGATGCAAGGCCTTGGCAGCGAGCTCTTTTCCGGTGCCGTTCTCACCCTGAATCAACACGGTCGCATCGGTCGGGGCGAGGCTCTTGAGTTGATCGATCACCTTGTTCATCGCCGGGCTGTTGCCGATGACGCCCTGGAAGCCGAACTTCTCGTCCAGCCGTTGTGAGAGCTGAGCGTTGCGACGAATGAGGCGGATGCGGTCGGATGCCTTCTGGACGGCAGACCGGAGTTCCGTGATGTCGAGCGGTTTGGTGAGATACGTGTACGCTCCCCCCTGCATCGCGGTGACGGCCGAGTGCACCGAGCTGTGTCCGGTGAGCACGATGACTTCCGCTTCAGGGAGTTCCTCCTTGGCCTTCCGCAAGATGGCGAGGCCGTCGAAGTCCTCCATCCGCAAATCGGTGACGATCACATCGAAGTTCTCGCTTTCGATGAGTTCGATCCCCTTCTCGCCGGAGGGAGCGATGGTGCATTCGGCCGATTCGCTTTCGAGACTTTCCGCGACGGCTTGAGCATGAGCCTCGTCGTCATCGACCACCAGGATGCGGATCGTGACGGTCGGACTGTTGTTCTCGGGCTGTGCTGTACTCATGCCGTCGTTTGCGTCGTGACGAATGGTCCACCTGCGTGACGCATTTTCTGTGGAACGTCAGACTGATCAAATGTGGATCAACTCTGGGTGGCAGGGTCAAAAGCGAAGCGAATGGCCCTGCGATCGCCGATCCGGGCCTTCCCGTTGGTCAGACCCGGCCACCCCGCTGAACAAATACTTCCAACTGACATTCTGGAATCGGAAACAACCTGACTCGTGTTCAACGGCCGAACTTGCTGGGGTCTCCAAACAACTGACCTCCGGTCGGCTCGCCGATGCCCCCCTTGAGGAATTCTGGATCTGCGTGTTGCACAGTGGGAGCCCGATCCTCCTGGGATGCCGGCTCTTCCGGCTTCTCCTTGAGAGCCTTGAGCGACAGGCTGATTCGCTTTTTGGACGGGTTGACCTCCAACACCTGCACGTCGACTTCCTGCCCGACCCGGAGGACTTCGTTGACCGTCTTCACCCGCTTGTGATCCAGCTCGCTGATATGGATCAGCCCCTCGATGCCCGGCTCCAGTTCGACGAAGGCGCCGAAACCTTCGATGCGTGTCACCTTGCCGTGAGTTGTACTCTCCTTGGGATAGTTCTGCTCAGCGGCCCGCCAGGGGTTCTGCGTCATCTGCCGCATGCCCAGGCCGATTTTCTTTTTGTCATGATCGACCGAGAGAATTTTCACCTCGATCTGCTGACCTTCGGAAAGGACCTCGCCAGGATGGTTGATGCGGCTCCAACTGATCTGCCCGACATGCAGTAATCCATCGACGCCTCCGATGTCGACGAAGGCACCATAGTCCTTGATGGTCTTGACCCGACCGTCGTATGTCTGCCCGGGAGCCAGTTTCCGGAAGAACTCCTGCTCGGTCTCGGCTTTGGTTTCTTCAAGAATCTTGCGACGGCTGAGGACGAGCTTGCGACGTTTGGGGTTCACCTCCGTGACGTGCGCGTGCAACTTCTGTCCGACGTAGGCTGACAGATCAGACACGTAACCAAGTTCGACCTGACTGGCCGGGATGAAGCCCCGCAAAGCCCCGACGGTGACTTCGAGGCCTCCCTTATTGGTCTGACTCACGGTGCATTCGACGACTTGATCGACGCTGATCTCGTCCCAGTTGCCTCGCACCTTCGCGCCGGAGGACGGCAGGTTGACGTGCATCAGGCCTTCCTGCTCGTCGATGCGGTTGACGATCACTTCGATCGACTCACCTTGCATCGGCTGTTTCTTCAGACCGAACTGCCGACGTGAAAGCACGCCCGAGTAGCGGAGGCCGAAGTCAATGAGCATATCATCGCCGTGAATCGACTGGACAGTGCCCTTTAGCCGTGTCCCCTGCGCAACAGTGTCGTCCGTGATCGCCGCTGCGGCTTCCGCCTGCTCGCTGTCCGTGACGGCCGGCGCGTCCTGCGACTGGTCAGCCGACATGGCGGCTTCCAATTGTGCCTCGATGTCCGCATCGAGTTGCTCGTTCTTCGGCGGAAGGGCCACCGGCTCGGCTGGAGGAACAGGGGCCGCACTGGATACTGCCACCGTGGAGGGAGCCTCCGGCTCCGCCTCAACACTCACTGAGGGGGAAGCCGATGTCTCAATGCCCGGTTGCGATGCAGCCGCAGCATCGCTCGTCTCAGAGCTTGGCGCCTGAACCGGAGCAGTTGAAGCCGGTGGCGTCGCAGGGGTGGCGATCGATGGCACCGGTTTGGCCACATCCGGTGTCAGAGTCGGGTTCAATTGCACGCGACGCTTCGGAGGCTCAGCACTCTCCGCGGCGGGAACCGAAGCTTCACCTGCCTTTGCGACCTCAACAGACTCAGCGGATTCGACCAGCTTCGGCTCCGGTGCCTGCTCAGCGGGTGGGGTCGCCTCCGGTTGCTCTGCGGCAGGCGGTTCGCTCTGAACTTCAGGCGTGACTTGCTCGGGTGACGTGTCTGGCTCGGTCGTCGGTGCTTGTGATTCGACGGGAGGAGTGGAACTGTTTTCAGTCGACATACGAAGTTCGCTGCAAAGCCGGAGGATAAAACGATGGTGGTTTCAGTCGGTTCTCATCATGAGCCGCAACCGGGTCAGGAGACATCGGCAGATGCCTCAGGTTCACTCCTTTGATCGCCAAAAAGTAACTCTTCGGAAAGTCGTTGGACCGTTCCCTGTTGGTTGATGCAGGCCAGAACCGTTTTGCCCGTGACGATTGTGTCTGACCCGCGAGTGATCTGATATTCATGTTCGAGTTTGGCGGGCGTCATACGGGACTGCCGTGTGTGGAGTGTCAGAACGTCGTCGTACTTGGCAGGCAGCTTGTATTTACACTCCAGTGACACGACCACGAAAAACAATCCACGCGATTCAAACTCCCGGTAACTTCCCCCGTGCGAGCGGAACAGTTCGGTTCGCCCCATCTCAAAATAGTCGATATATGTCCCATGATGCACAATGCCCATCGCGTCGGTCTCGCAGTACCGAACGCGGATCGTCATCTCATGACCTGCTGCTGATGCGGACATAACAGTCACTCATCGGCTGCGACCAACGCCGATCGCTTCTCCTGAATCAATTGCAACAACGCCCGCTGCGGATCGGAGAACTTCTGCAAACCTTCCCGCATCAGCACCTCTTCCATCTGTTCAAAGTCGACCTTCTCGTCGATGTCGCTCAGCACACTCGCATCAGGCATCTCATCCACTCGACGCGTGAACGTCCTGCCGTCCATCTCCTGAATGGATGCGTTCGTCCCCGGCGGATTGGTCTGAATGTCCGAGCCGGCGAGGGCTGCGACGTATTTGTCTTTCGGGTCTTCCGGCTTCTTAGTCCCGGTGCTGGCGAAGATCATCTCCTGTGCGAGAGGTGTCCTCTTGTCGGCCCAGAACTTCTCGTTCTCCTGCCAGATTCGCTTCGCGTTCACGATGCCGACTTCTCCCTGTGCGTCGTCAGAGAGACCCGACACCTGCTGTTCGGTGTAAACATCAATGCGACTGATGAAGATGCTGTAGACCGACTTGAACTGGTCCAGCGAGTCACGTCGCTGTGCACCCCGCCAGACCGCATCGCGAGCTTCACGGTACTGGCGGTTGTTGAAGATCAACGTCACGTTCACCGTCACACCACTGGCGACCAACTCCTCGAGCGAGCCGATGCCCGCGGGTGTCACAGGGACCTTGATCATGCGATTCGGGTGCCCTGCCGCCCAACTCTTCCCCAACTCGATGTACTTCGCAGACCTCTCTTCATCGCGGGTCGTCGCATCAAGGTCATCGATCAGCGGGTCCAACTCAAAGCTCACGTAACCGTCATCACCCTTGGTTGACTCAAACACCGGAGCGAACACCGCCTCTGCCCGTGAGACCAACTCGTCGGTGATCTGCCAGGCGACCTCATCGTCGCTCAATCCCTGACTCATCAACTTGGCGAGGTCATCATCGAAACGGCCGGTCTTGATCAGATCGGAAATGATCACCGGGTTCGACGTCGCGCCGGTCGCCCCCAAAGCCCGGTTGGCCTCGACCGCTTCCGGGTCGACGCTGTCCAGCCAGAGTTTGGTGCCCGTGTTGATGAGTGACTGCAATGGAGTCGTCATGAACTGTCCTGAATCGTCGCTCGTGGAATGCCTGTCGTGCGTCAGACTCATTACAATGAGGGAGACTGACAGGGACGTGATGATAACCGAGCCATGCACAAGGTGAAACCCCCGGCGAGGTTTCGTCAGGTTTCAAATCTGCATTGTGAATGAACCGTCAAGACGCCGGAAGGACCAATCGCGTGAGCCACGACACCTACGAGAACCCTCTCATCACCCGCTACGCCTCCGCGGAGATGAGCAGCATCTGGTCCGCCCAGACGAAACACTCGACGTGGCGACAACTCTGGGTCGCCCTCGCAGAATCCGAGCGGGAACTGGGTCTCGCCATCAGTGTAGACCAAGTCAACGAACTTCGCTCACACATTGACGACATCGATTTCGATGCTGCTGCGAAGTACGAAAAAGAACTCCGGCACGATGTGATGGCACACGTCCATGCGTATCGCGACCAGTGTCCGTCCGCCGGTGGGCTCATCCACTTGGGAGCAACCAGCTGTTATGTGACGGACAACTCGGAACTCCTCCAGATCCGCAGCAGCCTCCAACTCGTCCGCGATCGGCTCGTGCGGGTGATCGATCGTTTGGCGACGTTCGCCGAGGAGTATCGAGACCTGCCCTGTCTCGGTTTCACGCACCTACAACCGGCTCAGCCCACGACCGTCGGCAAGCGGGCGACTCTTTGGTGCCATGATCTTGTCCTCGACCTGGAAGAGATCGAGCATCGGTTGACCACGCTCAAGTTTCGAGGCGTCAAGGGGACGACTGGCACGCAGGCGTCGTTCCTCTCATTGTTCGATGGTGATCATGGCAAGGTCGAACAGCTCGATCGACTCGTCACCGAGAAGATGGGCTTCACCGCCAGCTATCCGGTCACCGGGCAGACGTACTCCCGCAAGGTCGACTCGCAGGTGCTTGCTGCACTCTCGGGCATCGGCCAGTCGTGTCATAAGGCGGGCAGTGATCTGCGTCTCTTGCAGAACCGAAAGGAGATCGAGGAACCGTACGGTGCCAAACAGATCGGCTCCTCCGCGATGGCGTACAAACGGAATCCGATGCGAGCCGAACGCATGTGCTCCCTCGCCCGCTTCGCGATGTCGCTGACTGCCAATGCCGATCACACGATGGCGACCCAGTGGATGGAACGCACACTCGACGACTCAGCCAACCGCCGACTGTCACTCCCGCAGTCGTTCCTCGCCATCGACGCTTGCCTGTTGATCTACGCCAACGTGACGTCCGGCCTCGTCGTCAATCCGAAGGTCATCGAGAAGAATCTGATGGAGGAACTTCCCTTCATGGCGACGGAGGAAATCCTGATGGCAGCCGTCCAGGCAGGCGGCGACCGTCAGGAACTGCACGAGGTCATCCGCCAGCACAGCGTCTACGCAGCAGCCGAGGTCAAACAACACGGCCGCCCCAATGACCTGATCGACCGCCTCAAGACTGACGACGCCTTCACCAGCGTCGACCTCTCCGACACTCTCAACCCATCACGCTACATCGGCCGCGCCCCAGAGCAGGTTGACGCATTCATCGCCGAGGTCATCAGCCCTATTCGCGAGCGATACGAGAATGTCCTCACAAGCACTGATGTTGACTTGAAGGTGTGATGAATTGGACAGGAGGGAACGGATTTTGACACGACCACGAATGACGTGATATCTTGGGGCTGACCTAACGCGAGAGAGAAAATGTCTGCACTTTCTGATGCATTGGCCGCTCAGGCTCTGGAACTTCCTGAAAGGGAACGTGGGAAGCTTGTAGACCAACTCGTCAATAGTCTGCATCAATCCGGCGACGGGTCGACCCCGGAGGACGTGAAGGCAGCCTGGGTTGCTGAATGTCGCCGACGCATGGCAGCAACCGACGCAGGCGAGACGGGCATCCCTCTCGAAGAAGCGTGGCCGCAAATCGCTGGACGTCATGCCTAAGCCAATTCGCCTGCGTCCCGAAGCCGTCGCGGAAGCGACAGAGGCACGCAAATGGTATGAGGAGCGAAGCGAAGCAGCCGCCATTGGTTTTCTGGAATCGCTGAAAGACGCCTTCTCCCAAATCGAGCAGAGGTCGGGCAGTCACCCAGTCTACGACGATCCACTCCGTGTGGTCGTCCTCAAGAAGTATCCGTACATCGTTCTGTACCGCGAACTTGCCGATGAGACCGAGATCGTCGCCATCGCACATGGTCGGCGCAAACCTGGTTACTGGAGTGATCGTCTGAACCAGTGAAAGTGATGCTTATCGACAAATGATCTTGGCTTCCAAACTCTTTGCTCGATGTCGCCATATTGGAATACTCTGCTCCTCTTGCCTAACGGATCACACTCGGTGATATCCGACCACTTCAAGACGTGAATCCAGTTCCGCGATGTTCACGGATGTGTCGATCAACGTTTGCAGGACATGTCGTGTCTCTTCGCGATCCTTGCCTCCGAAGGCCGTGTAGGCTCTTTTGATGTGCTCGGCTTCATCCTTCAGCTGAACCACGACCTGAGTTTGCTCGCCGTTGAAATATGACTCGAAGGCCTCCGCCTCCGCGTGGACATAGTCGAGGCTGTGCATCATTGGAATCACGAAGATTCCGCTTCCTGTGACAACTTTCATGCCTCCCACGCCCGTCATCACTCCCGCTTTACCCGCAGGTACCTTCCGATAGAATCGGGTGATCATCAAGCCGAAACCGAGAACGCCTAAAATGTTGATTAGCAGTATCGGCAGGATCACTTTCATGTCGTCTCACCCTCGTTTCAAGATGTCTGCGGTCTTGAGTTCGGGAACAACGAACCTGCGCCCAACTATTTCATCACACGTGTCAGCAGATTACTCGTGATCTGCTGCACGCGTGGGTCGGGACCATGCGGGCGGCTCCAGTGGGACCAGGGGAGGATGTGGCCGGGAGGTGATGAGAGGCCTAGGGACCAGAAGATGGTGGCGGCGTTGAAGACGAAGTTGCCTTTCGGGCCGGGGAAGATGGTCGCTGCGTAGCGTCCTTCGTTGTCGCCGCCTGCCCAGACGGAGCCCTCTGCGAGGACTTCGAGGCCTGCTCGATTCGGGTCAGGCTCGCCGTGATGCTCCCAGCCGACGAGACCGGGGATGCTCTCGCCCTGCTTCATGTCGGTGCCAGCGAAGACCCAGTGATCGGGATTGGTGCAGGTCCAGTCGCCGCCGCCGTTGAAGGGAACGACGCTGCGGGCGCCGATGATGTTTCGTTCGTCCGGAGCCTTGCCGGTCAGACCGGGGAAGATGTTGGGATACGTTTCCAGTTCATCTCGACGCATCTCGCCGTAAGAGCCGACACGTGTGATGATGCGGTTGGACCGTCCATCGTGACTGTCCGAGAACGGCGAGACTACGAACACTGAGTTGCCGCTGAGCCACAGAAAGTTGACGCCCGCGTCAATGGCCGACTCCGCAGCGTGATACTGCCGCACGTCCCAGTACTCGTCGTGCCCCACGCTGATTAACGATCTGCACCGCGTGAGAAAGTCCGCATTCAGCGTGTCGCAGTTGCAGCCGTATGTGACGTCGTAGCCGTGCTGTTCGAGCCAGTAGCAGAGTGGGAATTCCCACAACAGAAACTCGCCCGAGCCGATCGAGAGCGCCGGTTCGAAGATCTGCGTGTACATCCCATACGGACGGTCAAAGCTGACCGCGACGCCCGGCGCGTGTGCCCCATCGGGGTGCGTGTAGAGCGACTCATTCAGCGGCCAGCGATTGTATGCCTGCCACGTGTTGTCGCTACACTGAAACAACACGTCCGCAGGTCGATCATCACGCACGATGAAGATCACGTAACTCTGCCAGTACGGCTCCGACTTCGACTCCGGAATGGTCGTCAGCTTGCCGAGGTAGACTCCGCTCAGCCAGTCATCCGGAATCGTCAACTCGACCGACGGCTCCCAGCGACACTCACGCAGTCGCTCCGGCAGGGCGGTCATCTCCGGCACAGGTTGTGATGTCCCATCAATCGGACCGAACCGTTGCATGTGCCTTGCCCCGGCTCCGCCGTAGTAGCCCATGCGATAGACGTCGAGCGTGAACTGCCGTGCCGGTCGCGTGCTCACATGCACACTCAGCTTCTCTCCTGCAGCGATCGACTGATGCGAGCAGTACCCCTCGATCAGCGACGTACGGAACTTCCCCTCATTGATCCGCACCCGCGTCAACTGCCAGTCCGTCGTCCCGGGACGCTGGTTCTCCTGCTGAATCAACGTCGCTTGTGACTCTGTCTCATTGCCGGTGACACCCCTCGCCGCAACCGTGAGCCCCAGCGACGACGCGACGGCTCCCTTGAGTACCTCACGCCGACCGATTCCCGCATTCCCAGATGTGTCTTCCATCGCAATGTCTCTCAACAACTGACGTCCAACAGTAACAACACACGATGATGCAGCGTTCAACCTCGCAAGGGAAGGGAGACAGCCTGCTTAGCGACGCATCGACCGCGTCTGATTCACCCTCGTTCCCAAGCTCCGGCTTGGTAACGCACGACCGAGAAACTCAGTTTCTCGTGGGAGACGCCCATGCATTCACCCCGTGTGAGCTGTCGCGAAGCAGAGCTTCGATGTCTCGTGTTCCCAAACTGGAGTTTGGGAACACGGAAAGTGCGCTTGGCAATAAGGATTTGTGCACTGCTCAAATCGTCATGTTGATGTGTGCGACTCTGCGAGGGTATCGTGTGATGAG
This sequence comes from Planctomycetaceae bacterium, assembly GCA_020426505.1. Classification (GTDB taxonomy): domain Bacteria; phylum Planctomycetota; class Planctomycetia; order Planctomycetales; family Planctomycetaceae; genus JAHBXU01. The sequence goes on from JAGQPX010000003.1 coordinate 13,804, forward strand.
TTCATGGCAAATCCCCATTGCAGCCTGTGGGCGAAGACGCGATGCAAGCAAAGTTGGATCAACTGCTCGACGCGACTCCTGGTGAGGGAGTTGAAGTCTTGCAAGATGAAACGGAAGTGCGGGTGATCATCCGAGCGTCAACTCCGCCTCGTTGGGGGTGTTTTGGTTTCGTCGCCTTTTGCGTGGCGTTGATTCCCATGATGGTCTTCTGCCAGTTCTTGTTTGTGGGGCCGCAGAGGCCTGCGTGGTGGGTGATTGCTCTCATTGGCGTACCAACCTTGGCGCTGTTCGGCATCAGCTGGACGTTCGGTTTCCTGCTCATCCTCCCGCGAGGACTCGGGCTCAGTTTTCGTTTGCGGGGTGATGAGTTTGTGCTTGATCAGACGAACTCGGATATCATCGTTCCCCGGCATGACATTCAACGTGTGTTGCTCCTGCGACGGTCCAAGCCGGATTACAAACTCAAGCCGATTTACGGCTGGCCCTGGGCAAAGAGCGATGCTGCAGGCATTGCCCTTGAGACTGACGTGGGGCGGATTGAGTTTCTCGACCACTGGCACGACTGCGTCACCACGTGGGTGGCTGATGTGATCGCGACGTGGGCTGAAGTCGAGATCGACGGGAACGATCCGGCCGAGAAGATTGCAGCGACCCATTCCTCGCCCGGAGGAGGGATCCCGCAAAAAGTGCGAAGGAGGCAGCTGACTCAGCTCGGCTGCGTCATTCTACTGGTCTCCGCCATGTTTGCCTTTATGACAGGTTCTCTCGTTCGAGACTCTTTCGATGCCAAGGAGTGGCTAAGCACTGAAGGCAAGGTGGAGTCCAAAAACCTGATCAAACGTCGTGAAGGAAAGCCTCGCCTTCGCGTGACCTACTCGTACACGATCAATGGCACGCAGTACTCCAACGACCGCTATGCCATTGACGATAGCTACTCGCGGGATCGAGAAGCGGCCAAGGAACAATTGGCGATCGGCGAACCGGTGACGGTTTGGTACGACCCCGCCGAACCAGATCGAGCTGTTGTTGACCGCAGTTTTGCCACTGGAGCTTTCGTGATGTTTCTCGTCTCAGCAATCATCGGTTGTGCAGGAATCGGCTGTCTGCTCTATGCCCGTTTCAAACAGGACAGCGAGGCAGCCTTGAAGTACGACCCCGCATCCGGGTTTGAATCCTTCAAGGAAGAAGAGCAACGTCGACGGAACAATCGTTGATGGACGAACACGATGCCGGCTTTGGATTCGGTCTGACCGTTGCATTCTTATGAGCTGCCGCGAAGCAGTGCTTCGACGTCTCGTGTTCCCAAACCGGAGTTTGGGAACAAGGAAACATGGAGAAGGAACGTTTTCCAGAAAACTTCCAAAACGGCTGTAAGGTTCTTTTCTGACACTCGTATTTAGGGGTGACAGAGTGTTCCAGTGGTTAGAGGCGAGCGAAACATGCTCACTCGTCTCATCCGGGGGACTTGCGGCCGTTCTGCTGTTGACACGGCAGCTGCAGAGTCGCGATTGCAATCCCAGACAAGTCCCCCACAGTGGCCGCGAAGCCTGATCACCGGAAGCACTCCGTCACCTCGGACCGCGCGGTCCACTTTCTTGCGTCACCAAACACAAAAACGAAAAGACACGACAATCAATCAACCGTTAGTGCCACGGGCACTTTGGTGTAGCGGCGTTTGGACGCCGAAATGCCTACGTTTCACGCTCGGTCCGCCGCTGGGGACGCTACACTTATCTGTCCCCCGCTATAGCCGCGAGCCAACGGCGAGCGACGATCAATCAATAATCGCAGTCATCTCTCAGGCAAGCGGTCGCTCTGCCGTTGTTCCCTCGCGTCCGATCTGTACGTCGTAACCTGCTGCGACGAGTTGGTCGCGGAGTTTGTCGGACGTGGCGAAGTCCTTTGCGGCCCGGGCTTCGTCAATCTGACGGCAGATGGCTGCGACGTCGCTGTCGCCGTTGCCTCCGGAGGTGGAACTGGCGTCGTCGTCAAAGTTGATGGGAGCGACGGCAAGGACCGTGTTGATTTCCGAGAGGACGCCGAGCGCTTCCGCCGGATCGGATGGCGACTCGTTCGCCCACGGCAACACGGCGGCGAGGGCACCCGACATGTTGAGGTCATCGGACAGGGCGTCGATGAACTCCTTGAGCACGGGATGTGAGTTGCCGACTTCTGCCACTTCGCCGCCACTGGCAGCTTCGCACTTCGCACGGAAGTCCTGCAATCGCTTCACCGCCCCGGCCGAGTCGTGCAGACCTTTCGCCGTGAAGTTCATGTTGGCCCGGTAGTGACTCTTGAGCAACTCGTACCGCAGCACTGCCGGGTGGACGGGGCGGTTTGTCACTTTTCCTTCGAGGACGTCTCGCACCGTATAAAAGTTGCCCTTAGACTTCGACATCTTCTCACCCTCGACCAGCAGGAAGCGGGCGTGCATCCAGAAGCGGGCGAACGAGTCAGCACCGGTCGAGCCGCACGACTGAGCGATCTCGCATTCGTGGTGCGGGAAGATCAGGTCTTCGCCTCCCGTGTGGATGTCGATCGTGTCGACGCCGAACTTACCGAGCGCCATCGCGGAGCACTCGATGTGCCAGCCGGGGTACCCCTTTCCCCACGGAGAGTCCCACTTCATGATGTGCGACTCATCCGCTTTCCAGAGCATGAAGTCAGCCGGGTGTTTCTTAACGGCCTGATTCTCATCGCTGACTCTGCCTCCCGCACCGCTCTGTAGATGGTCCAGTGTGTTGCCGCTCAGCCGTCCATAGTTGGGGAACGATTCGACGCTGTAGTACACGACGCCGTCCGCGCCGACGTAGGCATGCCCGCGATCGATCAGTTTCGAGATCATCGCCTGCATGACGTCAATCTGTTCGGTGGCGTGCAGAATCTGGTCGGGATACTCGAAGGCGACCTTCATCCCGAGCTGCCGTGCGTCTTCGAGGAAGGCATCGGTGTAGTACTTCGCGATCTGATACGGATCGTCCGGGTTTTCGATGGCACCTTCCGGAACCTTGCCCGACTTCTTATCTTCCTTGATGCGGATCGTGGCAGCCTGCATTTTGTCTTCGCCACCGCCATCGGCGACCGCATCATCCGTCATGTGGCCGACGTCAGTGATGTTCATCACGTGCTGAACGTCGTACCCGACGAGTTCGAGGAACCGCCGGATCAGATCCGCGAACAGGAACGACCGGAAGTTGCCGATGTGAGCGAAGTCGTAGACCGTCGGGCCACAGGAGTACATGCGAACCGTGCGATCATCGATCGGCTGAAACTCTTCGACCTGACTGGTGAGCGTGTTGTAGAAGCGAATCGTCATTTCATCCTCATCCGTGATGGGTCATTGTTCGCGCGTATTTAGCGAAACAGGGCAAGTCTTTCAACCGCGATCTGTGAGTTGTCGTGCTTTGTCACGATCATCTGATTCACCACGGAGGACGCGGCTAGAAGGAACACAACATCAGACCGACTTCCATGTCAGCCCAAAAGATGTGGGAAGTGTCATGGCGAGCAAGCAGTGGGAGTGAGGCAACCTTTACGTTCCATCCATTCTCCGTGTCTCAGTGTCTCCGTGGTGAATTTCCTGTCCGACCTTCAGGTCTACTTTTGCAATTCAAATCCGTCGAAATCCGCCTCATCCGACGGAATTCGCGTATCCTTTCAGTCTCCTTCGTCGCCCTGTCACCTGCACTATGTCCCTGACATTGAGGACGTCGGCCGCTCGCCTTTCACTATTCCCATATTCGGCATAGCTTACACATCTCCCGCGACGCTTGACTGACTTTCGCATAAGAATCGAGCACCGATGCACGACGAGCAACTCCCGCCGCTGTCACAGGACCGGGCCTTCTGGGGAATGACAGCGACCCAGTTTCTGGGGGCGTTCAACGACAACGTTTTCAAACAGTTGGTGCTGTTGTTGTCGGTCGATTACATGCTGGTCAACAAGCTGACCAGCGACCCCTATCAGACGAGTGCTCAGGCGTTGTTCGCGCTGCCGTTCGTGCTGCTCTCGGGGTTCGCCGGCTGGCTCTCCGACCGGGTCAGCAAGCGGCAGGTGATCATTCTCTGCAAAGTGGCAGAGATCGTCGTGATGGCACTCGGATTCGTCGCATTCTTCTCCGCAGAGCTGGGGACTGAGGCCCTCATGACATACCTGTTGATGGTGCTGTTCGTGATGGGCGTGCAGAGCGCGTTCTTCGGTCCGTCGAAGTACGGCGTGCTCCCGGAGATGTTCCGCGACCGGGACCTCCCTGCTGTCAATGGCACAGTACAGATGACAACGTTCCTCGCGATCGTGTTCGGTCAGGCGTTCTGTGGATTCGGCAAGCAGTACCTCGAAGAGGCCGGCTATGGCCTGTGGCTGATGAGTCTGTTTTGCGTCGTCATCGCGATTCTCGGCACGTTCACCTCTCTGCTCCTCCGGCCGACAGCCGTCGTCGATCCGAATCTGCCCTTCAAGGCATCCGCACTCGCAGTCGATGGACGAACCTGGCGAATGGTCCGCGACGATGGCGCACTGTTCCTCGCATTAATGATCTCCTCGCACTTCTGGTTTGCCGCGGGGATGGTGCAACCCGCCGTGAATGCGTTCGGCAAACAGCAGATCGGCCTCGACGACTTCCAGACCAGTCTGATGCTCGCAGGGGTCGGCTTCGGGATCGCTGTCGGATGCGTTGTTGCCGGCAAGTTGTGCGGCCACAAGATCAACTTCGGCATCGCCCGTCTCGGCGCGTGGGGGATCGTTCTCACCTGTGCAGGCATCGCAGCGGTGCCATTCGTCACGGGAACTCCCGCCGAGGCTCACAGGATGACCTCGACGCTCCTGGTTCTCATGGGCGTCAGTGCGGGCTTTTTCGCGGTGCCGCTACAGGTGCTCATGCAGGCCCGTCCGCCCGCTGGTCAGAAGGGACGCATGATGGGCGCGATGAACCTGTTCAACTGGCTCGGCATTCTGTTGTCCGCAGCCGGTTACGGCATCTGCAGCAAACTGTTCGTTGAGCCACCCGCAACGAAAGGAGACGCTCCCGTTTCACACATCGGCTGGACATTTGCCGTCGTCGCCGCCCTGATGCTGCCAGTCGCCCTGTTCTACCGGCCTCACGACGAGGAACTCAACTGACCGGCGGTGACGACTCCAGCGATTCGTCCACGTCCGCAAACGGACGATCGGTGTCGACGATCGGTGCGTCCTGCAATGCGGCCAGATCGTCCGGCGAGGCATCCAGTCGGGCAGCGGCGAGTTGACTCAGACGGCTCTCTCGAAAACGTCGGTCACTTCGTGCAAACCAGACCAACAGTCCGACCACGATCACTCCCACGACACCGACGGCTGTCAGCATCATGTTCCGCAACTCCGAGCGATCCACCGGGATGACCTGCGGCGCCGCGATGACCTCCGGCCGTTTTGCCAACAGCAGCGGCGCGACGTGCTGACCGCCCTGAGACGCGTAGCCGTATCGCTTGAAGAAGTAACCGGTCACCTCGACCCGCACCGGCGGATTAAGTGACTCATCCAATGGCACATCGTCGGGCGGCTGCGTGAAGACGACTCGGTACGGATTCGTTCCCGAGTCCCGCGTGAACAACCATCCCTCGTAGAGCGTCTCGAACTCCGAATCCTTCGGCGGCGGAAACTTTGTCAACCGACGCAGGTCGCCACGCACGGTGATCAATTGACCCCGGTAATCGTCCGATTGCAGCATCAGCACAGTGAAGGCCACATCATCACGTCCCGACCGTGCGATCAGATCGTCCGGCAAGCCATCGATTCGTGACAACATCATCCGATAGGCGGGCGACTCCGCACGACGGAGTCCGACCGTATTGTCCTCGATCGGCTCGAGCACATCCGAAGGAATCTCGATGTCGACCGCATCGCGATCGAACTCATCCGACGCCGTGTCGTCAGTCTCTTCAGTTTCGACGACACGAAACGCATCATCCCGCAACGTCGACTTTGGAGTCGACTCCACGCGGAAGTCGAGCTCTTCCAGTGGAGGTGCTGTGTGATCCGTCGCCTGCTCGGGAGGAACCAGCCAGTGCCATGAACCAGGCTTCGCTGCCAGATTGATGGCGACCATCACCACACAAAGCACGCCGACCATCGCCAGCAGGCGATACTGATCACGCCGGTTGAGATAGGGTGGGCGGCCGGAATCTTGCTGAAACTTCATCGCTCAACATCGCGTGGAACGGGTCCTTCACCAGGCGGCCGCGTCCTTGAGTTCCTGCCGCTTGACCGAGTCTTCCAGAATTCCAATCTCGCCCGTCTCTGGATCGTAGAAGTACATCTGATAGGGGTAGAGGTGTCCCAGCTTGATGTTGTTGTCGGTGAGAATCTTTTGAAACTCCTCCAGGGTCGGCCACCGGTCTTCGAGTGCCTGCATGTTTCGAACGGTATGCTCCAACTGAATGAGCTGCACTTTTGATGCTGCCGCAAAGTAGCCCTGTGTGATGGCAATGGCATAATTGTCGGAGGTGATCGCGTTCTTGGTCTCGACCAGATTCGGGTTGTCAGCCATCGCTTTTTTCTTGTCGACCAGTTCGGCGACCCGTTTCTTGAAGTGCTCCGGTTTCTTCACGGCTGGAGCCTTCTCCTCGCCCTCAGCCGGCTTGACCTCCGCAGCCGGTGCCGCCTCCTCCGACGACTTCACCCGCTGACAGCCGACAAGTGCCAACAACGCCAGAGTACCAATGAGACTTCGCATGACAGACGTCCTGATGAAGAGCGACCCGCAACGATCTCATTCTCGTGGGAACAAGGTGATAAAAGCAAGGTCAGCCATCATTGAGACGAATCACGGGCGGACTCTGTTTCCGCGTCCGGACGCTACTCAACTCGCCAGGTATCCATTTCCCCCAATTCTTCTCACGATGTTGTCCTGCATGCTGTCAGATCAGCCGCGATCACGGTGACTGCAATTGTGTCAGCACTGTCGCCACTCTTCTGGCTCGGATTTTCGGTGTACGTCCAAGCGTGGGCTGACGCCCTCGGCTATTCGCGACCGCCTCAATCGCGGCTCGCGTGATGCGTGTGCCTTTCATCTCGCCTGCGGGCGTGACGGCTACATTTCGAGCGGTTTCGGCTTGAGCGTGAATCCGGCAACCACAAGGGCAACACAGCACGCTGCACAGATCGAGGCGAACCAGTCGCCCCAGCGGACGTAGAGACTGCTGCGGGGATCGAGTGGGACAGCTCCGACGATTGCACAATTGAGTTGCTTGTGAAACTTGCCTGTTTCCGGGTTACGCATTGATGTGCGAGGTTGGCCGTCGGCTTGCCCGTCCAGATCGAAAAACACCTCCGGCTCGACGACGAGTCCGTCCCCGTCAATGATGGCTGAGATGCCCGTGTTGACCGCTCGGACCATCGGCGTGCGGGTTTCGATGCTGCGGAAGCGGGCCGTGATCAGATGCTGATCCAACTCACTCGATCCGTGGAACCAACCGTCGTTGGTGAGGTTGACCAACACGTCAGCCGGCTCCCCCTTGCGACCAGAGACTTCAACGAACTGTCTCACCAGATGAGGCACCGTGTCCTCGAAACAGACGAGCGGGACGTATCGCCATTCGCCATCATCGAAGAACTTGATCGACTCGCCGGCCTGGATGCCGAAATCATCGCCGAAGGGCGTCAGCCTCTGAATCCAGGGCAGAGTCTCGCGGAGCGGGATGTACTCGCCGAAGGGGACGCGGTGCACCTTGTCATAACGAGACGTGATGCCGACGGCCGGGACAATGAAGGCGGCCGAGTTGTAGTGAGAGAGTGAGTCCGGACTCGCCTCGATCGCATCCAGTCCGATGATGGATGACGCGTTTGCTTCCTCAGCCAAACTGAGCAGCACCTCGCGAACCTGTGTGTCCTTCCATGATGCAAGCGGGATCTGGGGATGGACCTGTTCCAGCTGTTCGTCCGACATTCCCGGTGCGTGTTCGAAGAGTCGATAGCGAAACATGGTCTCGGGCCAGACGACCAGATCGGGCTGATGTTTGACGGTCTGTCCGGTGAGGTAGCGATGGATCTTGAAGATTTGGCCCCACTGATCCGGATCGTGCTTGAGAGATGTCGTGAAGTTGCCCTGGATCAGTGCGACTCGCGGACCAGCGGTGAATGCGGCCTGTCCCCTGCGGACGAAGCCGTACGTCAGGGTCGCGGTGAGCAGCAGCAGACACACGACGACTTGTTTACGCTGCTGCATCAGAGTGACCCAGTAACGTTCGGGAGCACGCTTATCGTCGGTGGAGAGCAGTCGCAATTTGGCCATCCAAAGCGGCGGCACCAGTCCGGCGATGGCAGCGGACGTCAGCACCAGCAGAAAGCTCACGCCGTACGTTCCGAACACATCTGCGATCTGAATCAACTCAGCCCAGTGATGCTGCGTGTGACCGATGAAGTACCACGGGAAGCCGGTCATCAAATGAGCTCTCAGCAGTTCAAGCCCGGTCCAGACAACGGGAGCGGCGAACATCATTGGCACCCGCAGTCGATGGACAGCGACGCGTGTCAGTCCGACGAAGGTCGGCAGATAGAATGCCAGATAGGCAGAGAGTGCGAGCCAGGCGGGATACATGGACGGATCCCCCAGACGCATCCATTGCAACGTCGCGACCCAACCACCGAAACTCGTGAGTGTGAGCGCGGTGTACATCCACCGAGTCGGACGCTCGATGCGGACCAGCAGCAACACCGGCACGAGGCAAACAAAGCCGAGCGGTCCCCAGTCCAGCGGAGTGAACGCGGCCCAGCAGAGGAGGGCCGTCAAAAGCGACAGCCCCCATGCTCCCAGACTGCCCGCGGGGGCCGAGCGGCCTTCGCCGATGATCTCCTGCACCGATCGCTCGTGGCGTTCGGTGTTGGTCGATGGACGAGCAACCTTGGTTTCCATCAGCGTCGCGGTCATAGCGTTCCGTCCCTGGAACTGTCTTGTGAACTTCGAGGCGTCCTTACCAGGCAATCACCTCCACCGGGTCATCCTTGTCGAATACTCGTTCACCTGCGGGGAAGGCGATCATTGAGTTGGCGCCCGCCGTCGCTCGGAGGTCGAATGAACCCTGCCAGTTGACGGGAGTCACTCTCGCACCCTCGACTGTCCAGCGGAGGCGAGCCGGAAAATAGGTCGGCCGGTCTCCGCGAGTGGAGTGGGGTGTCTCCAGTCGGACTGTTATCGTGGGTGGCTCTTCGGGGGTGATTCCCATCAACCTCCGCAGGGCCGTGCGGACGAACAACTCGAAGCAAACCATACTGCTGACTGGATTTCCGGGCAACCCGAATATCCAGCGAGGCCGACCGTCGGGGCTTCGATCCGCGTCCAGTCGACCGAACCAGACCGGCTTGCCCGGCTTCACATTCACCTTGTGAAACACCTGTCTGACGCCCGCAGCCTCCAACTCCGATGGCACCAGATCCAGCTTGCCGGCGGAGACTCCCCCCGAGAGGCAGAGCACGTCACACTCTAACCCTTGTGCGATCTTTGATTTGAGGTCTCCTCGTTCGTCCCGGGCGATCCCCAGCGGTCGCGGCTCGGCTCCTGTGTTGGCAACTTGAGCAACCAACATCGTCTGGTTCGAGTTGCGAATCTGTCCCGGCCCCGGCGACTCATCGACAGGAACCAACTCGTCACCCGTCGCGAGGATTCCGACCATCGGACGTGGAAACACGGGAACTCGCGCTTGTCCCAACTCGGCCAGTAGCCCCATCGATGCCGCTGTCAGTGGGGTGCCGGCTGACAGAACCGTTTCACCCTTCACCATCGACGCCCCTCTCCCGATGACATAAGCCCCCGAATGCGGCGACGAGTTGACCGTCACACTGTCACTCCCCTCCGCGAAGTCACACTGTTCAATTGGCACGACCGCATCGGCACCCTCGGGCATAGGTGCCCCGGTCATGATCCGCGTTGCCTGACCCGGCCCGACGGTTCGCTGCGGCACATTGCCAGCGGTCAACTCCTCGATCACGTGCAACGTCGTAGGCGCGTTCGACGTGTCTGTTGCCCGTACCGCAAACCCATCCATCTGCGACTTATCAAACGGCGGCGAGTCAACGTCACACGTGATGTCAGCCGCAAGCACCAGTCCCAACGACCCATCCAGCGACACCTCAACCGCCGGTCGTGGTTCGACCTCGTTCAGAATCGCGGCGATGGCTTCGTCAAATGAGAGCATGAACTGCAACTGTTATGAACCGCAGAAGATGCTGAGATCGCAGAGGATTGAAACTAATCTCCGCGCTCTATGCGTCCTCCGCGGTTATCAAGATGACACGGCTGGGACAGGGAGGCTCAGGAAGTTCTTGAGCAAGGTCACGCCCGCATCGCACAGAAAACTCTCCGGATGGAACTGCACCCCGTGAACTGGGTAGTCGCGGTGACGGACAGCCATGAGTTCGGATTCGCGGCCTGCATCGCGGACCCAGGCGCAGGGGATCAACTCTTCAGGGAGTGAGCCGTCCGGCACGATCAGGCTGTGATAGCGAGTCGCCTCGAACGGGTTGGGGAGACCTGCGAAGACTCCCTGACCGTCATGCTCGACCAGGGACGTCTTGCCGTGCATCAGCCGGTTATGACGAATCACGTCTCCGCCGTACACCTCAGAAATACATTGATGCCCCAGGCAAACGCCCAGCACGGGCAGACGTGGACCGAAGTGTTCGATGACCTCCTTCGACAGCCCCGCCTCCGCTGGCGTGCAGGGTCCGGGCGAGACAATAATCCGCTCCGGCTGCATCGCCTCGATCTGGTCAATCGTCACCTGATCATTCCGCCCCACTTCAATGTCGAGGGAAGTATCAATCTCCCCCAACCGCTGGACGAGGTTGTAGGTGAACGAATCGTAGTTATCGAGAACGAAGATCAACGGGACACCTTGGCCTGATCCGATGGATTGACCGCAGAGTTCGCCGAGAACGCGGAGGAGGACTGATTTCCCCTCATCTCAGCGTTCTCCGCGACCTCTGCGGTTCAGATTTCGAGGAACTCACTTTAACATGATCCTATCCTGACAGGGTGTCAGAGGCAAAACCAAGCCTTCAATGCACTTGCCGAGGGATGCGGTCGAGCGTACACTGTGCGATTCCTGTCACAGTTACTTCCAGCGATGTTCGACACAGACTCATGAAAGACGGCATTCATCCTGACTATCATCCGGTGGTTTTCTTCGACCGAGGGGCTGATTTCAAGTTCCTCACCCGGTCCACGATGACGTCCAAAGAGACCATCAAGTGGGAAGACGGGAACGAGTACCCGTTGATCGCGGTGGACATCAGCTCGGCATCGCATCCGTTCTACACGGGCAAGATGAAGTACGTCGACACAGCTGGTCGCGTCGAGAAGTTCCAGAAGAAATACAACTGGGGCAAGAAGGATGGATGACTGCTTCTTGCTGATGGCGGTTGGCTATTAGCTGATGGCTCTTTGTTTGTGACCACAAAGCCATTAGCCACAGCCATAAGCCAACATCATGTTTCCCAGTCTGGAAACGAAGTATCAGCGATTTCTCGAACTGGAGCGGCAGCTTCAGGACCCGGAAGTTCTTGCTAACACCGACAAGCTGCTTGAAGCCAACCGCGAGTACGGCGGACTCAAGAAAGTTGCGGACTCGGTCCGTGAGTTCCATCGACTCGAAGAGGAGATCGAGACCGCCCGTGAGATGCTGCAGGGCGAGACCGATGAGGAGACTCGTGAGTATGCTCAGGCTGAACTCGACGAGTTGGAATCCAAGTTCGACACGCTGAAGGAAGAGCTGGAAGACCTCGCGACCGCAGGCGACTCGATCACGCGTGGCGGTCTGATCATGGAGATCCGTGCGGGGACCGGGGGGGACGAGGCGGCGATCTTCGCCGGCAACCTGTTCGACATGTACTCCCGCTGGGTTGAAGCACGCGGCTGGAAGATGGAGGTCCTCGATGCCTCGCCGTCGGATATGGGTGGCTTCAAGGAAATCACTTTCTCCGTCACGGGCGAGGGAGCGTATCACGAGTTGCAGTTCGAGAGCGGCGGGCACCGGGTTCAACGTGTGCCGGAGACCGAGTCGCAGGGACGCATCCACACATCGGCCGCCACCGTTGCCGTCATGCCGGAGGCGAGCGCAGTCGAGATCAACATCAAACCTGACGACCTGCAGATCGACACCATGCGAGCCGGAGGTCCGGGAGGACAGAAGGTCAACAAGACCGAGTCAGCTGTGCGTATTACGCATCTTCCCAGCGGAATCGTCGTGAAGTGCCAGGACGAAAAGAGTCAGCACAAGAATCGCGACAAAGCGATGCGCGTGCTCCGCAGCCGGTTGCTCGAACAAAAACAGCAGGAGGCCCATCAACAGCGGGCCGAGACACGTCGCACTCTCATCGGTTCCGGCGACCGCAGTGAACGCATTCGCACCTATAACTTTCCTCAAGGTCGCGTGACGGATCACCGCATAGGTCTTACCCTGTACAAACTTGACCAGGTCATGCAGGGCAATCTTGAGGAACTCGTCAACGAGTTGCTGGAATTCGATCGCCAGGAGCGACTCGGGACCTCTGGTGATGCGTCAAGATGAGGGAGACGATTCCTCGCCCCTGTCTCGCAAACGAACGGATGTAACTTGCCATCGAGCTATGAGTGACCCCATTCGACCAAAACGAGATCCCTACGAATCGCCCTGGGCCGAACTGAAATACCCGGACGAGGAGCAGATTGCCGCGCTGCCCGACTATGTGCATCCGGCAACACGGCTCACATTAGGTGTCCTCTGCATCGCTGCCGGCTCGATCGCGATGGCAACCGGTTTGATGCGGATTCTGGGCGGCGAAGTCGAAGCGGTCCCCGGCGCTCCTCCCATTGATCCAACAAGTCTCCCTGCGGCGTGGGTCGGACTCGTTTGCGGTCTCTGCTGGTTGATGGCGGGCATTACAATCTCGGCTGGTCGGGTGACGGCAACCGGCATCTGGTTCCTGCTCGGATTGATCAGCGGAGTCCTGGTCACCATCCTTTGAATCGTCACTTTGTTGGAATGGACGTCCGTACGCTGCCCAGAGCATGGAGCTATCGTTGACCGCGAATCCTGCGACTCCCGCCGACCAGTGGACCATTCGCCGCGTGCTGGAGTGGACCACCGGCTATCTCGGTGAGCATGGCAGCGAATCGCCCCGGCTCGAAGCAGAAATCCTGCTGGCTCATGCACGCGGGTGTCCTCGCATCCAGTTGTATACACAGTTCGACGAAGTGTTGAACGAGCAGGTGCGGGGTCGGATGCGCGAACTCGTTACACGACGCGCTCACCTCGAACCGGTCGCTTACCTCGTCGGACACCGCGAGTTCTTCAGTCTCGACTTTGAAGTCACTCGTGACGTGCTCATCCCGCGACCGGAGACCGAGATGCTGGTCATGGAGTCCTTGGAACTCCTCAAGGACAAGTCATCCCCCAACGTGCTCGACCTCGGCACCGGCTCGGGATGCATCGCGATCGCCATCGCCGTCCATGCGAAGAACACAAATGTCTCAGCGACCGATTTGAGCGAAGCGGCTCTCGCCGTTGCCAAGCGAAATGCAACCGCCCATGAGGTCGCGGACCGGGTGACTTTCCGGCAAGGCGACTTGTTCGCCCCCTTGTCGACTGACGACATCTTTGACGTGATCGTCAGCAACCCCCCGTATGTGGCGACCGATGACCAATCCGATCTCGCCCCGGACGTGAGGCAGCACGAGCCTCACGAAGCCTTGTTCTCAGGTGGAGACGGACTCGACCATATTCGCCGCATCGTCGATGGTGCCCCACAACATTTGAAGTCGGGCGGGACATTGCTGATCGAGTTCAGCCCCGAGCAGGCAGAGAGGATTGTTGATCTCGTCGAGCAGTCCGGAGAGTTTGAGCCACCGAAGGTGCTGAGCGACACGTCGCGACAACCGCGTGCTGTTCGAGCGAAACGGATCACGTAGTCCCACAGGAGACCACGGATGGACATGTTCATCATTCGAGGCGGTCGACCCCTGACGGGCGAGGTGACGGTCAGCGGATCGAAGAACGCGGCGTTGCCCGTCATGGCAGCCGCACTGTCGGCAAACGGGACCTGTCGACTGCGCAATGTGCCGGATCTCGCTGATGTCCGGACTCTCTCGACACTGCTGAGCGAACTGGGGACATCGGTTATGCGGGAAGAGAGTGGGGAACTCGTCATCACGACCGAGGATGCCTCGCGATGTGTGGCGGAGTACGAACAGGTCCGCCGAATGCGGGCGAGCATCTGTGTGCTTGGTCCGCTGTTGGGGCGACGTGGTCGTGCGTGCGTTTCGCTCCCGGGTGGCTGCAACATCGGACACCGTCCCATCGACCTGCACCTCAAGGGGCTTGCCGCTCTCGGAGCCAACATTCGAGTCGAACGTGGATACGTCGTTGCGGAAGCGGACCGATTGCGAGGTACGAACGTGTACCTCGGCGGACCGTTCGGCAGCACGGTGACCGGGACCTGCAACGTCATGTCGGCAGCCGTGTTCGCGGAGGGCACAACGACCATCGAAGCAGCTGCCTGCGAGCCGGAAGTCGTCGACCTGGGCGAGTTCCTGATCTCGATGGGGGCCCACATCACCGGACTCGGAACGCCCTTCCTGAAGATTCAAGGCGTCGAACGGCTGGAGGGAACCGAGCACACCATCATCCCAGACCGCATCGAAGCTGCCACACTCATGATGGCCGCTGCGATCACCAGTGGAGACGTCACGCTTCACGGAGTGCGAGTCGATCACATGACGGCTGTCGTCGAGAAACTGCGAGAGATCGGCGTTATAATTAATGTTGATGGACAACTGGTCCGCGTGCGATCCGAGAGACCACTACGTTCAACAGACTGTATTGCCCTGCCCTACCCCGGCATCCCGACTGACGTGCAGGCTCAGCTCACGTCGTTGCTGGCGACCGTCGATGGCATCAGTATTGTGACGGACAAAATCTTCCCCGATCGCTTCATGCACGTGTCAGAACTCCTGCGGATGGGGGCCTCCATTCGCCGCGAAGGGAACAATGCCATTGTCAGCCATACGTCACGATTGAGTGGCGCGAGTGTGATGGCGTCCGACTTGCGAGCCAGCGCAGCTCTCGTGCTCGCGGCACTCGCAGCCGATGGCGAATCGGTCGTGCGGCGAATCTACCACCTCGACAGAGGCTACGAGCACCTCGAAACAAAACTGCAGCAACTTGGAGGCGAAGTCCGACGAGTGAGGGATGAACCACAAAACGTCCCCACCTCACTGCAACCGATTGAAGATGACACCGGCCCCAACATCCAGCGTCCTCACTTCACTCGGTCGATTGCCGTCAGACGTGCGACGAGTGACGAGTCGAGTGCGTCTTAGCCAATGGTCGCTGATCCTGCCGTCGATGCCGCAGTGCATAAGCGAACCATTCCCACGAGTATTTGATCCGCTTCCATAATCCGAGTCGCGTCGGTGCGCCCTCGTCGACCTTGCGCGTCGTCGGAACCTCTGCCATCGAATCACACCGGGCGGCAAACTTCGCTGTCAGTTCCAATGCGACGGTGCTGCCATGTCGACTTTCGATCCCTACCTCATTCACGATCGCCGCGTCGTAGAGCCGAAAGCTGTTCGTCGCATCGCTGACGGGAATTGCCTGATGTTTTTGCAGGAATCGCGAGACCCACTGGCTCAGCCATCGCCGCAGACGCGGACCGCCCGTCTGATCACCGCCGGTTGCATATCGCGTGGCACAGACGAGCTTATTGCCGGCCGCGTACAGTCGACGCATCTCAGCGACGTTGTGCAAATCGTCCGCCCCGTCAGCAGCGACCACCAACGCTGGCCCAGTCCCCGCGATCGAGAAACCGGTCCGCAGCGCATGAACCAGTCCGACACGTCCATTTCGGACGAGTTCGAGCCATGGACGTGTCCTGACAAATTCGCGGGCCAGTCGGGCCGTCGTGTCACGATCCGCATCGTAGATCAACAGCAATCGAAACGGCTTCTCAACGTACCGCTCCACCTGCTCGATGAGTTGCGGGAAGTACTCCGCCTCGTTAAAGACGGGCACAATCACGGTCAACATTTTCGGCAGAAAGAACGATGACGACCGGGGAGGCGTCTCAGCGAGCGTCGATCCATCGAGGGCAAGCTCCGTCTCGGACTCGATCAGAGAGCCGCCACCATCATCGGCTCGGGAATCCATGAGAAATGACTCGGCAGAAAGAGGACTCGAACAGCTTTGATTCTCCCGTCAACGCGAGCGTTTGCCAACCCCGCCAGCAGAAAATCGGCTGAAGACACCAATCTCGCCCCCTTTCCCGGAGACGCCCCGTCCGTCACACTGGTGTGACACTCGTCTCCATTATTCCGGTGCCGATGCTCGATAAAGTCCGCTATCTCCTGTTGCAAATCCGTAACCCGGACGACCCGATGCGGTCGCATGAAGTCGAGTGCTTTTCGCGAGCGCTGAAAACGACGCCTGCACAGATCGCAGTGCTGGATCTGCTCAACGCTCAGCCGTCCGCAGCACAATTGGCCGAAACCGACGTTGTTCTCTTAGGGGGTAGTGGACACTACTCGGTGGTGGATGAAACATCTGTTGCCGACCCGCCCGCAGATTGGCTGCGGCGGGCATTGGATGTCATGCGGAACCTGCACGAGCGACGGCAGCCGACGTTCGCCTCCTGTTGGGGGTTTCAGGCGATGGCACGGGCACTCGGAGGCCGAGTCATCCACGATGCGACGATGGCGGAGATCGGCACGCACGAGTTAACACTTACGCCCGCTGGTCATGAGGACCCGATCTTCGGTCCGCTAAGTGACCAGTTCCTCGGCCAGATGGGACATGAAGATCACGTGATTGAACTCCCCCCGAATGCGACTCTGCTCGCCTCGACCGGGCAGGTCACTCATCAGGCGTACCGACTCGATGACGCGCCGATCTATTGCACACAGTTTCATCCGGAGTTGAACCGCAGCGATCTGCTCCGTCGCCTCGATGCGTACCCGGAATACATTCGCCATCTCACCGGTATGTCAATTGAAGAGTTCGCCTCGACCGTCAAGGACGCTTCGGAGACCGAGGCATTGCTGCCCCGGTTTGTAAAACACGTGTTGAGTTGACTGAACAGAGAAGACCCACGGGGCGTAGCCCGTGGGCTTTGTACTACTCCCTACTCCCTATTCGCTACTCCCTCCATTGCATATTGCCATCATCACCGCTGGCGGCGCCGGCATGTTCTGTGGATCGTGCATGCACGATAACACGTGGGCCCGTGCGCTGATGGCCGCCGGTGCTGAGGTGTCGCTCATCCCGACGTACACGCCGATCCGGGTCGACGAGCAGGACGTCAGCGACACGCACGTGTTCATGGGGGGCATCAACCTCTACATGGAGCATCGCTCTCGGTTGTGGCGGCAACTGCCGCGCGCGATCACCAGACCGCTCGATCATCCTGCCGTGCTGCGAATCCTCAGCAAACTTTCGCTCAGCAACGACGCAGCCGATCTGGGTGATCTGACTCTCGACATGCTTGCGGGTGAGAGTGGCCCCATGTCGCGCGAAGTCGACGAACTGGTTGAGCACATTGCCAGTCGCCTCAAGCCCGACGTCGTGATTTTCTCGAATGCGCTACTGGTCGGTGGCCTCAAGAGGTTGAAGGAGCGATTCGACGGTCCCGTCTTCTGCACACTCCAGGGCGACGACGTCTTCACCGAAGACCTGCCGGAGTCTCACAAGCAACGAGTGATCGACGAGGTCTCGCGAAGAGCTCAACTGTTCGACGGTTTCTTCACTCACACCCGGTTTTACCGTGATCACATGGCGGAGTACCTCGGCCTAACGCTTGATCACATGCACGTGATTCCACTCGGGATCGACTTCGCTGGTCACGGCGGAGAGGTTTCGCCGACTTCGCGACCATTTACCGTCGGCTACTTCGCCCGCATCGCTCCTGAGAAGGGCCTGCATCACTTCATCGACGCAGCTCTCCACCTGCACAAAAGGCGTCCCGGGGAGATTCACTTCAAGGTCGGCGGATACCTCAACCCGCAACACCGTCGTTACTTCGCTGACCTCCAACAGAAGACACAACCACTGGGGAAGAGCTTCGAGTACGTCGGCAGTCCTGATACGCTTGCTGAAAAGGTTGCCTTCTATCAGTCACTTGATCTGCTAAGCGTGCCCACCGAGTTTCTGGAGCCGAAGGGCCTTTACGTCCTCGAAGCACTCGCCAACGGGGTCCCGGTGGTCCAGCCGCGACATGGTGCCTTCCCCGAAATGATCGAAGCGACCGAAGGTGGTCATCTGTTTGAGCCGCGAGATGCCGAGGCACTGGCGACGGCGATCGAACGCCTTTGTGATGCCCCACCGCTTCGAGAGAGTCTCGGCAACACCGGTCAGGCCAAAGTTCACGCACTCTACAATCCCTCCCGCATGGCCGAGATGACGTTGAGTATTCTGTCAGAGCATGGCACAACTCTGTCACCTCAGCCCCCGTCAAACAAACTTCCAACAACATGACGACGCTTGACACCAAGGTGGCCGAGCCCAGCGAGGCATCACCAGTGGATGAAGGACTGGCCCGCATCTCTACAACTCGGCGATTGGCGGCATGGTCGGTGCATCTGTTCACAGCCAGCGGTGCTGTGTTCTGCCTGCTGGCCCTGGATGCCACGTACGCTTCCGACTGGCAGTTGGCTTTGTTCTGGCTTGTGATCGCAGTTGCGGTCGATGCGGTCGACGGCACTTTTGCACGCATGGCACGCGTCAAGGACGTGATCCCCACGTTCGACGGCACGACCCTCGACAACATGATTGACTTCTTCAGTTATGTGATCGTACCCGCGATGATCATTCATCGCTCGGGTGTCCTTCCGGCTGACGCATCCTTCGCAACCGTCTGCGCGATCTGTTTGGCGTCGGCGTTCCAGTTTTGCCAGGGCGATGCAAAGACGCCCGATCACTACTTCACCGGGTTCCCGTCCTATTGGAACATCACGGCGATGTACCTGCTGGCGATGAAGCTCAGCCCGGCGATCAACCTCGCCATCGTGATTACGCTCATGCTGCTGGTGTTCGTGCCGGTGAAGTACATCTACGTCAATCGCACCCGCCCGTTCCGCCGTATCACACTGCCATTGACGGTCGTCTGGTCACTGATGGGACTGGCGATTCTCTGGCAACTGCCCGACCCTCACCCCTGGCTCGTCTGGGTGTCACTCTTGTACGTCGTCTACTACGCGGTGATGAGCTTCTCCCTGACACTCCAGATGCGTCGTCAGAGATAGAGGTGCAAAGAGGGGTGGCCGGGTCTGACCAACGGGAAGGCCCGGTCGAGCGATCACAGGGCCATCCGCTTCGCACCTGACCCTGCCACCCTGATGACTCCTCGCTCACAATACTCAAACACTCGTCAAGATACGGCTCGGCAGGAGCCTCGACCTCCCAGTTGGGAGACGAGCCAGATGGTGATCATCCCGCACAGCATCGCGACCGTGCGGAAGGGGAAGTTGGTGCCGCCGTCTTCGGTGGCGAGGGGATAAGGAATCCAGGCGGGGATGCCCATGAACGGCTCGCCTCCGCCGAGTCTCAAGGTCAGGCCGACAATCGCTCCTGCGAATGCTCCGACTCGATTTGATCGCTGCGAGAAAAGGACCATCACGAGTTGCGGGAAGATCATGACATACACAAGGTCGGCACAGAGGTACCACAAGGCATACACACTCTGCACCGACAGCGCGAGGATGGCAGCCGCGATGCCGATCAGCATCACAGCGATTCGCAGGACCAGCCGCAACTCACGATCACCCGCATCCGGTCGCGCCAGCGGACGGTAGACGTTCCAGACGAACATGGACGAGGCGGAGAGGATTGACGAATCGACCGAGGACATCACGGCTGCCGCGACCGCTCCCAAACCAATCGTCGCCACGGCAGGCGGAGTCATGTAAGCGAGCACCGAAGGCAAGACGAGTGCTGCCTGCGGGGCCTCTCCCAACTCGGTCGATGACCAGTCGGCTGCGATGCCTGTCGCTCCGATCACGACTGCCGGGAACGCCATCAGCAGACACCCCAGTGCGGCCCACAGTGAAAGTGATACCGCTGTCTGTTCATCTTTGGCAGCGAGAACTCTCTGAAAGTAGACCTGCCACGGGATACCGCCCAGACAAAGCAACAGGGCCATGTCCAGCCACAGCCAGATGTCCGGTCCGGTGGGAAATGCGGGCATCTCTGTCGTCGTCTGCAGGACGGCATCCAACCCACCCACGTTAGAGACAGCGAACGGCATCGCAACGCAGAGACCGCTGAACAGAAACACGAGTTGCACCACATCCGTATAGGCAACCGACCACAGGCCTCCGACGACGGTGTACCCAATGGCGACCGCTGCTGAGATGAGGATCGACGTCGAGACATCGAAGTGCAGCACCGTGGCGAACGTCGTCCCCAACGCGACGAGGATCGCGGCGCTCCAGAAGAGTTCGCCGAGGAGAGCCGGGACAAACAACAGACTGGCCGCCGTCTTGCCATATCGCTGCTCGAAGGGGTCCAGCAGAGTCGTGAAGTTCTGCCGTCGCATCTTCCGGGCGAAGAACAACCCGCCCAGCACCATGCTCAGTGCATACCCCCAAGGCGCTTGCGTCCAGACGATCCCCTGCGTTGATGAGTAGATCGCCTCTGCGGTTCCGTTGATGTACCCACCGCCGACCCAGGTCGCCGTCATCGTGAGAACACCGATGAACATGGGCATCCCCCGCCCGGCGACGAGCAGCCCCGAAGACGTCTGATCGTCCCCCCGCCTGCGTCCTGCCCAGATCCCGACCGCAAAGATCAGCAGGTAGAACACGGCGATCGAGAATAGTTGCACGGAACGACCTGTCAGACGAGTGAGCGAGCCAGCGAGATTGCAGTATTGCCGCGATTGATTTGCTGGTAAAGCCGCACGAGTGTGGTCATCTCGCTCCGCGAGATGACGCTGACGCTCTATCGTGTTTGCGTCAGTTGGACGATCCATCCCCCGTCCGCTCATCACGCGGAGCGTGATGGCTACTCTGGGTTACAAATACCGAAGCCCATCGACGACTGTCTGCGTTGGTAGCATCGAAATCGTGTGCAGGGCTTCGCCGAAGTTGTCGGTCGGATTGGGACGGACTTCGCCAATGACCCGTTCCTCGTAACGGTCAGGAGTCAGCGTGGTGATCTCGTGCAGGACGAGAGAGCCGCCGTACTTGTTGACGCAGTTTTGACCTGGACGGATGTGCCGCCCATTCATGTTGAGAATCGGGCCAGCCATCCGAGAGCCATAGAGTGTGATGTTCACAGGCGTTTGCGGATGCGTCACGTAGGGACCTCGCAATTCTTCTGCCATCAGCAGATGCAGGTTGCTGTCCCAGTTTCCGGCACGACCATTCGTGGTGAACATCCAGTACAGACCGTCATGACGAAACACGACCGTGTCGGCCCCGTGAAAGTCATCGAGCAGCACGCAATCCCGCACCCACAGATCGGGAAAGTCCTCGCAGCGATAGAGTACGACCTGTCCGCTCTGCAACTGCTCCGGAATCATGTAATACGTTCCATTGTCCTCGAAAACGTAGGGAAATGAGAGGTGACAATCGAGTTCGAGGATCTTGCGAGGCTCGCTGAAGCCTGTCTGGCTGTCGTACTCCATCACGGAGAGATGCGCCTTTTGTTTCTTGTAGACATACTCTTCAACGAAGAGGTATAGCTTTCCATCCCGTTCGATGGCACAGGGGTCGGCGATGAAGTGATCGGGACGCGGTTCATACCAGTCGATGGCCTCGATCGTCCGCCCATGTAAAGACGACGTGTCGTGCGGCCATACTCCGACCGACCATTGAACCGGTCGACTCACCCCCATGAGTTTCCCGGCGATCGACCGGAACATCACCCGACTGCCGAACATCAGCATCTGTCGATTTGTCGGTTTTCCGGAGAGCGGCTTCTCGTAGGGCTTCGACGCCAGCAGATGTTCGCTTCGGAAGACTTCGGGGGACGGCCGGTTGCGGAGCAGCTTCTCGATCGCACGCCGGAAGAGGATGGTGCCCGTCTCCTGTTGGCGGGCCAGATTGATCCTGGGTGATGTCGGATGTGTCCGCACGTATGTCTTCGACAGAGGTCGTCCTCCCCCCTGTGAAGACTCAAGCAATTGCAGCGTTACTCCGGAGACAGGATTGTGATCGTAGACCTCCCAGAATCCGGGACACTCGCCCCGATAATCGTCCGTGTCGCCGTGGTAATAGTTCCACACGCCGTACTGTGCGACATCAAAAACGTCTCCACACAAATCGCTGAAACCGAGTTGCAAGAGCACGTCAAGATTTGCCGCTCTCAGTTGATCGACATCATTCGAACCGAGGCGAGCCCCTGTCTCATCGCTCTCCGGAACGACAGAGATTACCGACACTCCAGCCAGTGACTTCGTGAGGTCAACCAGTTTGTCCACGCACCCAATGGAGGCCGCTCGTTTCCCATCGATACTCATCAGCCGATAGTAAAGGGCATGGTTCGACTGCAGCCGCTCCCAGAGACCACGCGGCCGTGCTTGTGAGCGGGTCGAGCCATCCTGTACCACGAGGCAGAGTTCCAGTTGGTCGTGCCCTTGCACGTAATCCACGATGTCGGTCACCCACGCATCGACCGTTAACTGGTCGAGCAGAAGCCCGATCCGCAAGGGAGCCTCAGCATGTCGAACGTCACAAACCACGACTTCGCAAGGTATTCGCAGGAAAGAAGTGAGAACAGATCACTACGAAAATCTATCTCACCCTGGCCCCGTCGCAACGTTGCTGAGGACACGTGGCTGCTCGCACTCTGCGGTCGATGCATCGGCGCTTGCTGATTAGTCTAATCCTCCCAGTCGGACATGATATCACTCGCAAAATCGGCACAGTCGAACGCCCAGACCGCATCGAACAGGTCCAGTCCGACAAACGATGAATCACCGAACAGCGGTCGGGCAGACGTCGAACATGTCGATCTGCGTCGCTGGTTTCTGATGACTCCCGGTCGAGTCGTCCCCGGCGGGCCTTCGTATCCGCATTGCAGACACTTCTCCAGTCGCCACGAGCGGCGATCACACTTCGGACAGGTTTGAAATCTCGGTGTTGTCATTGTGGTTCCTCCACTCAGGACAACGTGACTTCATTCGATCGGGATCACGACATTCCGCCGATCATCATGATGACGGTGGACTCGCCTCGGGCGTTGTCGCGGCTGCGGAGACGGACGATCCGTGTCCGTTTCGCCAATGGGGGAACAGTCGCGTGGGGAGCCAACCGGCTTTGTGGGCACTGATCAGCACGGCCGTGAGGAGTGTCCCTCCGCTCCACAGAGCAGCGGTCGTCGCCGTGCGTCCGAGCGCCTGGACCGTACCACGAAAGCCGATTGTTGCCAGTCCATAAAAGTTGACAGCCATGAGTGCTGTGAAGGCATACAGGTACCAGCGACTCCGATACCGTCGGGCGATCAACAGACTGACGATCGTCAACAACAACAGGTAGAGTAAACGCGTGTTCAGTGGAATGTCCGACACGCCGGGCGCGACCATTGCGAGCACCCCTGCGACCGGCATGATCGCGGCCCCGACCAATCGCAGGACCCGTGCCCACCCATCACGATAGACAAAGCCGAGCACAACCACCGCCGACCAGAACAGGTGAGCACTCAACTGCATGCGTTGTTCGGCCAATGGGGTTTCCGGCAACACCAGCCACAGCGCGAATGTCAACAATCCGCTCGATGCCAGACACATCCATGTCGAACGACGCGACACGCCCAGAATCAGCACGATCGTTCCAACAGTGATCAACGGCCACACGTGAGGTTCGCTCAGCGAGAAGAACCCTGTCGTCGTCGGCGCCACGACCGACAGCAGACATCCACTCGCCAGCAGACCCACCTCCGCCCGCTCGGCACCTCGCCACCAGGCCCAGGCGTACAAGGCGATCAGCAAACAGACCGTCAGCCACAATGGAGAGCCGAGCGTCGTTGTGAATTCGTTGAAGAATCTGCGAAAGACCGGCCCGCCGATTGGGAGTGCCAGCACGAGCATCAACGGCGACAACGTCAGCACTCGACGCACAAGGTTGCGCTTGCCTGTCACGAACCCCGCTTCAAGGAAGAGCGTCAACGCTGCGTACACAAGCGGAATGAGAAAGTACGGTCCCCACATCGTGTCGAACGACATGATCCAACGGCCCGATGGAAACCGCACCCACAGGGGTCCGGTCGGCCCGAACGAGAGACTCAGGGCGAATGTCCGCACTGCGACCGCACCGACGATCACGCCGAACGCAATCCACGGATACAGGGGCCATCGCCAAGGCGTGCCATTGTCGGCCACCGCCTTCGGTCCGCCACGAACGGCAGGCAACAACGTCAGCAGAATGCCGGCGGCCGCAATCGGAAACAGGAAGACTCGCCACGCGATCATCGTTCGTGAGCCGAGCGTCAAGGACGACGAAACGAACCACGGGGCGGCATAGAACAGTGCATACGTCAAGTGCAGCGGAATGCGATATCGCCAACCAAACCGAATGCGTGTCCCCCACAACACGAGTTCCGTCACGATCGAGGAGAACAGCAGTCCAAACAACGACAACGGCCAGCCCTCGGACGACGACTCCATGTTGGCGAACAGATCGTCCGCACTGATCGACACCGCCAGAAACAACACCAGCAGCAATAGCAGAATTGACCGGGCGTCCTCCCACACCTTGCCCCACCGGACAATCAGCACGCCGATCACCGCCAGCAACGCGGTGTACCCGGCGAGCACACCCATCATGATCCAGCAATTGATCGCCCCGATCTCCATCTCGCCGTAGACGCTGAGCACCGACGCCAGCATCAGCATCGCACTGATGACATAGAAGGGGTTATGGGTGTAAAGCTGCATGACCACCGACTTGCGCTTCTTCGGTGGCGGTGTGGGAGGACCGAGAACAACAGAATCAGCAGTCGGCGCGGAATCAGACATGCCGGAACTCCTCAGATCAGAGGGGGGAAGACAGGAAATCCACAGCGTTCCAGCTCACCTCGAACGAGGCGGCGCGCGTTTCTACGTGTCCAAACCAGGCATTCGTTGGAAGAAAACCGATGCAATTCACACCATCCGACAACAACACCGTTTAGCCGCGACCATCGGGAGCGATTCGCTCATCACCCCGTCTGCCATCCCATCGCGACCACACCAGAGCCCCCAGCGTGGGCACCACCATCCATCGCCACCACTCCGCCCCGAACACGACTGTCGCGTTGAACATCAGGAAGCCCACGATCATGTGCATGCCGATCACGTACCCACGCGGCAGATGATCCATCCCCCGCCGCCAACTCCATACGACGTCGACGGGCCACCACAGAACAAGTGCATAGTTGATCCAGAGTCCACCGCCCCACTGCCAGCCGGTGACCGCCGCTGTCTGCTTTGCGGTGTGAGCGTATGCAGCTGCATGGCTCCAGCCATGCACGAACTGAAACGCAGCGACCACGTGTAACAGAAAGATGCTGCAGCCGATCGTCCACACCCAGCGAACGGCCCGCTCCCACTTTTCAAGCCGCCGCACATCGGTCGGCCAGCCATGAACATCGACGAGCAACCGCACGACGTACGTCAGCACCATCAACCGGGCCGTCATCAGGACCGCGAAGTCACCCATCTCGCACACCTGCAATCGACATCAAATCCGCATCACTCCGCCGTATCCGCGTCATCCGCGTTCCATCACCTCTCAATGATCCTCAACACCCTTGATGCCACGCCCCAACTCTCCGACAATGCCGCTCGTTCCAAGAACCCACGGGCGTTGCCCGTGGGCTTGCTATTCGCTACTCCCTATTCGCTATTCCCTGCACACCATGTCCGTCCACGATCTGACACGCAAGCTTCAACGTCAAAATGACTCCAAAATCGTCCTGCTCGTTGCGGACGGACTCGGCGGACTGCCGCTCGAGCCGGGAGGCAAGACCGAACTCGAAACGGCCAAGACGCCCAACCTTGATACCCTCGCGGGACGTGCGTCACTCGGCATGAGTGTGCCCGTACTGCCCGGCATCACGCCCGGCTCCGGACCGGGGCACCTGGGATTGTTCGGCTACGACCCGCTCGAATACCAGATCGGTCGTGGCGTGCTCGAAGCGCTCGGCATCGACTTTGACCTCGGCCCCAACGACGTCGCCATCCGAGGCAACTTCTGCACACTCGATGACGCAGGCAACATCGAGGACCGCCGAGCAGGCCGGGTCGGCAACGACATCGCTGCTCCGCTCTGCGAGAAGCTCGACCAGATCAAGATCCCCGGCATCGAAGTCTTCGTCCGGCACGTCAAGGAGTACCGGCTCGTCGTGGTCTTCCGGGGCGAAGGACTCGGCGGCGAGGTCGATGACACCGACCCGCAGAAGACCGGCGTCCCTCCACTCGATCCGATCGCTCGTGACGATGTGTCCAGTAGGACGGTCGAAGTCGCTCAGGAGTTCCTCAAGCAAGCTCGTGAGGTGCTCAAGGACGATCGCCCGGCCAACTTCCTCACCCTGCGAGGCATCGCCAAGCGGCCACCCATCCCCACGTTCGAGGAAGTCTATGGCACCCGAGCAGCGGCCATCGCGGTCTACCCCATGTATCGCGGCCTCGCCCGACTCGTGGGCATGGACATCGTTGGACCGAGCAACACACTCGATGACCAGATGGAATGGCTCAAGAAGTCCTGGGATGACTACGACTTTTTCTTCGTGCACTTCAAGTACACTGACTCAACCGGCGAAGACGGCAACTTCGACGCCAAGGTCCAGCGAACCGAAGAAGTCGACGGCTGCATCCCGAAGATTCTCGACCTTGATCCGACCGTGCTCATCGTCACGGGTGATCACTCGACGCCTAGCAAGATGAAGTCGCACAGCTGGCACCCGGTGCCCACAATGATCGCAGCCGACCTCTGCCGCTACGACGGCAGCACGGCCTTCGGCGAGAAAGAATGCCGCACCGGAGGCCTCGGCCAGTTTGAAGCCAAGTACCTGATGCCCATGGCCCTCGCCCACGCCGGTCGACTGGAGAAGTTTGGTGCGTGATTCCTGGTTGGGCGGATTGATTCACCGCGGAGGCGCTGAGACGCGGAGGACGCGCGGAGATGTTGGAGCAAGAGAGGCTGACTGGAGAGATTATTGGAGCGGCGATTGAGGTGCATCGTGTGCTCGGTCCCGGATTGCTCGAACCTGCATATCAGAGTTGCCTCGCACGAGAATTCACGTTGCGAAACATTCCATTTCAGAAAGAATTGTCGCTTCCCATCGAATACAAAGGGGTGAGAGTTGAACCGGGTTATCGCATTGACTTTGTTGTAGCGGATCGTGTTGTCGTTGAGACCAAAGCCGTCGAAGCCATTCTCCCCGTCCATGAAGCCCAACTCCTGACCTATCTCAAGCTCACAAAAATCCCCGTTGGCTTACTCATCAACTTCCACGAACCCCTCCTGAAAAATGGAGTCGTCCGAAGAGCTAACACGCACTCAGCGTAACCTCCGCGTCTCAGCGCCTCCGCGGTGAAAAAACAATGATCCAAACCCGACCAAATCCCGTTCACCCCATCGACAGAGGAACCCCATGACTGACCAAACCTCCACTCCGAAGGAAGCCAACATGTCGAAGGGCAAGACCGAAGACGAAGGCGTGATTCTGGTTGCGTATCCGAAGATCATCTTCATGTGGCCGGCATGGGCCGTCGCGCTGGCGGGAGCCTTCTTTCTGTCCTTTGTCGGCTCCGAAGGCAACATCGCGGTCGTGATTACTTGGACATTCCTCGTGGTGCTGTCGGTCAACCTGGTGGTTCTCGGATTCGACTTCCCCCGCACCACATCTTTGACGCTGTTCTTCATCGGGGTGGCACTTGTCCTTGGCGGAGCCTTACTGGTGGTGTACTTCCCGAACGTGTTGCCGTCGTTTGAAGGCTGGCTGACGTCGCTCCAACCACGGGCCAACGCGACGTTCTACTGGATGATCTCGATTGTGTTCGCGCTGATCTTTATTGGCGTCGCCATCAACCGCAAGTTCGACTACTGGGAGGCCCGTCCCAACGAACTGCTGCACCATCACGGCATCCTCAGCGACCTCGAACGCTTCCCCACCCGGCAGCTGCGGGTTGAGAAGGAGATCAACGACATCTTCGAGTACATGCTGATGGGCTCCGGCCGTCTGATCCTCCACCCCGACGGAGAACGCAAAGCGATCATTCTCGAAAACGTCCCGATGATCTCGAAGAAAGAGAAAGCCCTCACCGAATTGCTCGGCGCCCTGCAAGTCCGCGTCCGTGGGGAGTCGCACAGTTGATTTGGGGGTTTGGTGATCGGGCGGTGAAGGAGACGGAAGGGAAAAGCGGATTCAGCGGATCAGGCGGATGACCACGGATACCAGTGAAAGGGACTGAAGTGACTGATCCATCTGCTGGACTTGCTGGCGAACTCGCTGAATGGCCATCCATTCACCAGATGACCAAACTCCTGCGTGCCTCTGGATTGGAGATCGTCGTCGGACAATACTCAGTCCGAGTACAGGATTGTGATCACTTTGTGTTCCAAGAGTATGGCGGTGACTATTGGCCGCCTGTCATTGACGCTGATGCCGACACAGTTGAAGAAATGATTCGAGATGCCAAGCTGGTGTCGAATGCACTGACGAACGCTGGTATTCGACATCGATTTGAGGTTTACAACAGCGAAGACGTCCTCGTCGGTTACATCCATCATGAATGGCCACTTGAGGATGCTGTACCAGACATTTGATCTGCGGCAATCCGCCTGATCCGTGTCATCCGCGTTCTATCCTTCTCCCCGTCCCCATCCAAAGGCCAAACACCCCATGCCTCTGCTCGGTGCTCATATGTCGATTGCGGGGGGGTACTACAAAGCTGTCAAGGCGGCGGCTGAGTTGGGGATGGATACGGTGCAGATCTTTACCAAGAACAATAACCAGTGGCGGGCGAAGGCGCTCACTGATGAGGATGTGCGGCTGTTCAAGGAGGCGATGGAGGAGACCGGGCTGCGGATGCCGTGTGCGCATGACAGTTATCTGATCAACATCGCTTCGCCCAAGGATGAGTTGTGGGAGAAGTCGCTGGATGCACTCGTGGTCGAAATGGAGCGGGCGGAGGCGTTAGGGTTGGCGGGGGTCGTGATGCATCCGGGGAGTTACGTCGACAGCAGCGAGGAGGCCGGGCTGAAGCGAATCATCAAGGGACTCAACGAAGCAATCAAACGGACGAAGGGCTTTGCGGTCGAGTTCTGGCTGGAGAATACGGCTGGTCAGGGAACCAACCTCGGCCACCGCTTCGAGCATCTGGCGACACTCATCGACGGCGTGAAGGACGACACCCGCATTGGCGTCTGCATCGACACGTGTCACACGTTCGCAGCCGGGTATGGACTCAAGTCGAAGAAAGAGTACAACGCGACCATGTCCGAACTGGATGACATCGTCGGCCTCGACCGCGTGCGGGCCTTCCACCTCAACGACAGCAAGAAGCCGCAGGGCAGCCGTGTCGACCGCCACGACCACATCGGCGAAGGCGAACTCGGCCTCGATCCGTTCAAACATGTCCTCAAGGACAATCGCTTCGCCAAACTGCCGATGTACCTCGAAACCAAAAAAGAGGACCGCGACGGCGAAGCGATGGACGCGGTCAACCTGCGCACGCTGCGATCGTTGCTCTGAGGTGACATTCGCTGGACTTGGCCATCAAACGGGCTCACTCCCTCCCACGCCGACAGCTCGGCTGTCGGTCGGCGGCGGGAAATGATCTTCTATCGCGGTCCGTTGATCTGAGCGTCGGTGAGACGACGTTCGATGGCAAAGCCATCGGCTTGGGAGGCAGTGGAACACCATTTCTGCCTGTGACGGCCCGCAAATCCGGCTGTACGTTTGTGAGATCGGGAGAATCCGGGTACTTTGGAATTTGGTGGTTTTTCGTCGAACAGCGTGAGAACGAATCTCGCCCTAGTTGGATAGTGCAGGCTATGCCACATTCCACTCCCCCCGAATTGCTCGCAAAAGCGCGCTCAGGTGACACACAGGCACTGGGACAGTTACTTGAGTTTTACCGAAATTCTCTGTGCCAACAGGCTCAGCAACAACTGAACTCGCGGCTGAATGCGAGGGTCGATCACTCTGACATTGTCCAGGACACATGCCTTGAGGCCCAACGCGACTTCGCAGGATTTCGGGGTGAAAGCGAGGCGGAATGGGAAGCATGGCTCAAACAGATTCTTGAACACAACGTTGCTGAGGCCGTTCGCAGACATGACAAGGTCCAGAAACGCTCGGTTCGCAATGAGCAATCAATGGATGACTCGAACGCCCCGGGAGGAGCCCTGAAAAATGGCTTGGCAGGAAACGATGAGACGCCCAGTCGTCGGGCCATGCAATCCGAGGAAACAGTCAGCTTGAATCTGGCCATCGACAAAATGACGGCGGATCAACGCGAGGTGATCCGCATGCGATACATGGAGGACATGTCCCTGAAAGAGTTGGCCCAGCATTTCGGACGCAGCGAAGCAGCCGTTGCGAGCCTGTTGCATCGGGCAGTCGATCGGCTGCGCGGCCAACTCAAGAATGGGAAACAGGACAGAGAGTCATGAACGATGCAGACCAACCGGAACCCGATGACCCGCTGAGCGAGGTGCTCGCTGCGTATCTGCACAGCGTCGACGGCGGCAACCCTGTCGATCGCCATCGGCTGCTCGTCGAGAACCCCGAATGTGCGACCGCGCTTCTCGCTTTCTTCGAAGGAGAGGATCAAATTGAGAGCCTCTCGTACCTGCTGACGCCGATGCTGAAGCAGTATCAGGAATCCGACAGGATCGAAATCTCCGGAGCGATTCGCCTTGAGGAGACACCCCGGAACAAGGCGACCGACCCGGTCAAACATCTTGATCCGACCGTCGATGCCCGCGGAATGCTGGATGCGGACGACGACGCTCCCACGCCCGAACTGCCGGACAACTACGAAATCCTGAGCAGGATTTCCCACGGCGGCATGGGTGTCGTCTACAAGGCGCGGCAGAAAAATCTGAATCGTATCGTCGCTCTCAAGATCATCCGGGCGGACAAGCATGCCGGCGAAGCCACGATCAAACGATTTCGGGAGGAGGCGAAGACCATCGCCAGCTTGAAGCATCCGCACATCGTGGACATCCACGATTTCGGAGTGAAAAGCGGGCAACCTTATTTCTCGATGGAGTACATCGACGGCGGCACACTCTCCGATTCGATCCGGAACAACCCGCTGTCAGCGAAGGAAGCCGCTCGATACGTCGAATCGATTGCACGTGCCATTCACTACGCACACAGTCAGCAGATCCTCCACCGGGACTTGAAACCCTCGAACATCCTCGTCGACAAACAGCATCACCCGTACGTCACGGACTTCGGCGTGGCCAAGCGGGTCAGTCTCGACAGTGATCTCACCGCCACGGGGGAAGTCCTCGGCACTCCGAGCTACATGCCTCCGGAGCAGACGGGCGGCATGCCGCTCGGTCCGACCTGCGATGTCTATTCCCTGGGCGCCATTCTCTACGCATTGCTCACCGCCCACCCGCCGTTCCAGTCCGAGACGGCGATGGACACGATGATGCAGGTCCGCAATACCGACCCCGTCGCGCCACGGCTCTTGAACCCCACCGTCCCGGTTGATCTCGACACGATCTGTCTCAAATGCCTGGAGAAGAGTCACCTCAAACGTTATCGCTCAGCTGACAAGTTGGCCGACGAGTTGCAACGGTTTCTGGACGGCAAACCCATTCTCGCACGGCCTGTCAGCAAACCCGAAAAGGTGTGGCGCTGGTGTCAGCGGAATCGACTGGTCGCTGCACTGATCATGATGGTGGCGATGTCCCTCATCGGTGGGGCAGCGGTCGCTTCGGTGATGTACGTCCGGGAAGCGGAGGCACTGGAAAATCGGACCGAAACGCTCTCGCGGATGTACCTCAAGGAGGCCAACCTTGAGGACCCGGCCAACATGATGCAAACCCTTCCGTGGCTGGCCGCCTCGCTGCGGCTCGACGAAGGGAACCCCAAACGCGAACCAGTCGCCCGCGTCCGCATCGCAGCCGCTTTGCAATCGTGTGCCTCGCTGGAACAGATGTGGTTCCACGAAGCGGCGAGCAAGTTTTCCACCTTCAGCCCGGACGGCAAGTCGGTGCTGACCGTCAGCGCCGACAAAACGGCCCGCGTCTGGGACGTCGCCACCGGCAAGCCGCTGACCGAACCGCTCGTCCACGCCGGCAGCGTCCAACACGGCGCCTTCAGCCACGATGGCAAGTACATCGCCACCGCCTGCTACGATGGCATCGCCCAAGTCTGGGACGTCAGTACAGGCGAATCAATCTCGACACTCCGTCACGGCGTCAACCCAGAGAATCCCGAAGTGCCCGGACAGGTCATGCGTGTCCGCTTCCGTCCAACTGATCCTGATCAACCGGACCAAATGATCCTGGCCACCGCCAGTCTGGATCACACGGCACGAGTTTGGGATGGACGCACGGGCGAAGAACTCGATCAACTTCAACACGATAACCAGGTTCGTGATGCTCTGTTCGATCACACAGGTCGCCTGCTTGTCACCTCGAGCTACGACGGGAAGGCACGGATTTGGGACTGGAACGAGTCGCGGAATGAAGAGAGGAAGCAACCACTCATCCTCGATCACGGTCGCAAAGACTACGCGGTGGAGTCGCTGGCCATCAGTCCCGACGGCAAGAGAGTCATCACCGGCACTGGCCTCGGAAATATTGGCATCTGGGATACGGAAACCGGGGAACTCTTGACCGATCCGCCTCTCAAGCATGTGGGTATCATTGAGAACATTGCCTGCAGCCCCGACGGCAACTATTTCGTAACCGCCGGCAACGGTGGCACAAACAACACAACGGGAACAGTGCGAGTCTGGTCTCTGCTGACAGGTGACCTTGTAATAGAGATTCCCTACGAACACTCCGATCGGGTGATGTCGCTGGCGTTCACACCTGACAGCAGGCGTCTGGCGACCGGGAGTTGGGATGGCAAGGTCGGCGTCTGGGGCATCGCCACAGGCATCCCAAGCCTGCCCATCATCCCGCATAGTGATCGCGTCCACCATGTGGAGTTCGCTCCCGGTGAACAAAACCGCCTGCAACTGCTGACCAATTGCGATGACGGCACGATCCGGCTCTGGAAACTGCCCGAACAGCCGCCTCGTGCCGAGTTGCCTTATCGGTCAGACATTCACACCTTCGCGAAAGCCGCAGATGCGGACCGCTTTCTTCTCGCAACCCAGGAATCGGAAGCTTCAATCACGATCTGCGACATCAAGCCAGACGGCAAGTTGAGCATCCTAGACATGCCCGTGTTTCACCCGAATATCGGCCATCAAAGCAACGTCACTTGCGCAGCCATCAGTGCCGATGGTCGCCTGTCAGCCACCGGTGGGCATGACAACTTCGCCATCGTCTGGGACCTCTCCACCAAACAGCCGATCACACCGCGACTGAAACACACGTTTCGAATTCAGCAGGTCAAGTTCAGCCGGAATGACCGTTTCCTGCTCGTCATCGATCACGACTTGAAAGGCAACCGCAACGCCACCTGCTGGGAGATCGACGCTCCACAGGAACCACTTTGGACGACGTCCGGCAGTTTCTGGACCGCAGCCATCAGTCCGGACGAATCTCTCGTCGCACTCGCTGACGGCAAGTCACTCATGCTACTTGATGCCGTCTCAGGTAAAACGGTCGAGAGGGACATCAGTCACGAGGGAATAATCTCGGCGTGTCATTTCAACCCTGACAGCAGCCTGCTGTTCACCGGCAGTCTCGATGGCGTGGGACGCCTCTGGGAAATGCCGTCCGGCAAACCGCATGGACAGCCGATGGAGCACTTCGGTGGAGTCGTTAAGGTCGTGTTCGACCAGACAGGTGAACGGCTGGTGACAGCCAGTCGGGATGGCACGGCCCGTGTGTGGGAAACCGCGTCCGGCCTACCCCTCAGCCAACGCCTGCCTCACAACACGGAAGCCCACGAAAATGGCAACAACCTTGATGCCATCGCATTCAGCCCCGACGGTCGCTTTCTCCTGACCACCGGCAGCAAACCGAACGTCGTCTCACTCTGGAGCACCGCTACAGGCGAACTGGTGATGCCCCATGTACTCTCCCCCGGTGACGTCAAAGCAGCCGTCTTCAGCCAGAAAAGTGATTCCGTCATCACGCTTCACCAGCAACGAGTCAACAAGCAGGCCGAGCGCTGGCTGCAATCCACACCGATTTCAACGACCGACCATAGTCCGGAAGAACTGGAGGCCACCTCGCAACTTAATTCCAGCCACCGCATCGACGTACTTTCCGATCTCGTGCCGTCTACACTCGAAGATCTTAGTCGATCGTGGCCCCCATCCGACATCGAGAATTGACCCCGTTTATCTACCCTGACTACCAACGCCATTCCACTGGACTTGCACCATCTGATCATTTTTCCCATAATCTCAACCATTAAGTGTCTTTCCGCACCCGTAGGAGAACCCAATGACCGTCACTCGCAGAGAAATGTTGACCACTGCTTCCGCTATTGGACTCGCTGTCAGCTTGAATCAAGAGACAGATGCCGCCTTCCAAGCTAGTCCCACCTTGACTTGGAAGGCCATCCCAAAAGACTATGGGTCACACTTGGAAAGAGCGGCAGGCTTGGTATGTAATTCTTCCGCAGGTCACTTCCCGTCTTTCGCCAAGAAGGATTATGACCAATTCTTCAAAGTGTTTGATAAAGACACTGGTACGGATTACAAAGCAATCACCGAAGGCCTGTATGTCGACGGGACAACTCCGAATGAGATTCAGATGGTGTATTCGATTCGGAAGACAAGAGCTTCTGATCACGCCGATGCCAACTTTATCCTTCACACCGTTGGCGGACAGTACGGTAAACCCGAACAGGCAATTGGAGAATTCGAAACGCGTATTCGTGCGTGGTTTACAAGCGCTGGCATGTCAGGTGAACAGTCTACGATCATCAATTACAGTTGGCTGCAAGAAAACTCATTCAACGGAGAAATGCTTAGACTTATTGTCCGCGGTCATGTCGATAAGCTTTCCCTGAATGATGCGGGCGGAGGCAATTGGAAACTGACATTCAGGGTCTAACGATATCTCCAAGGGTTTCAAACCATCCTATTGAAAGTAAATTCACATTCCCCAACTTATCGGAAACAATAATGGCTGCTGACTTCAACATGGTATTTGGCACGTGTAGTGGGAAGAACTATTCGGCTCACACTGTGAAATTGACATCGACTGGGGGGTTCAAGGGTTCCGTATTCCTTGAGTATTCAGCTGTCCCAACTTCTGGGAATCCACCAACGATTACTGGACCTGACTCGGTATATCTCGATGAAGACGAGTGCGATGAAGCGAACGTAAGCGTGAATGCTGGCGGAGGAGCCGGAACCCTCTACGTGCAAGGGAGCACGTCGTCGATCACCCATACAATCAGCACCAGCTATTCCTGACCACTGACTCGCTCGCTAAAAAACTCAAATCAATCGCACAACACACATCTTGAGGAGCACTAGTCGTGTAGATCCTGTTTCCGGTCGGGCAGGAAGTGTGGCAACGTGGTCAATCTTCTTCATCCACTGCCACTGTTGCCAACACATAGTTTAAATGATCCCTCCGCAGCGTAAGAAGCAACTGATGGCCCACTGGCACATCCTGACATTGGCTGCGCTCGTCGACCGGTTCGGTGAGATCATGCGGTTGATGGATGAACGGTATTGTGCGTTGAGCACTGATGAGTTGCCGCGGTGGCTGGCTAACAAAGAGCGGAACGGCAAGCATCCGGAGTTGCATGGGTGGTTTGAGGGAGAGTCGATTGAGCCGGCTGCTTTGCGGCAGGTGATGGCGACGACCTGTGTGAAGGATGCACAGGGACGTCGCTCTGATCTTGGGTTGTCCATGCTGGGGGTTGCGGCTGATGTGATTCCGGAGTCCGAATGGACCGACGAGCACGTCGAGCAGTGGCTCGGGCGGTTTGTGCTGTGTGTCAAATCGTTGATTGGGCTCGACGTCGAGTTTCGTGCGATCCGACCCAAGACGA
This sequence comes from Planctomycetaceae bacterium, assembly GCA_020426505.1. Classification (GTDB taxonomy): domain Bacteria; phylum Planctomycetota; class Planctomycetia; order Planctomycetales; family Planctomycetaceae; genus JAHBXU01. The sequence continues at coordinate 49,885 of JAGQPX010000003.1, forward strand.
TGACCTGGAAGCCAATGGAGCGCATGCATGACCTGATGAAACAGGGCATCACATTGCAGTCCGACGATCCCGAGGAAGGACTGCTGCACTCGATCGTCATTCACGAGAAAGACATCGGTCACTCGATCTACTGGAAGATGAAAACCGTGCGTGTTGACGGATAGAGAGCGAACACGCCCGCGTAGCTGGATTCGCCAGAATTCAGCACGTCAAGGTCCGTCACTTCTGAACTCTGGCGAGTTCAGCTACACCGAAAGAGTTGCTACTCGTGGCGGAGGGCTTCGATGGGGTCGAGGCGGGCGGCGGCCCTTGCGGGATACGTCCCGAAGATCACGCCGATCGCGACGCTCACGCCGAAGGCGACCGGCAGGCTCCACATCGCCACCTGCGGCTCCATGTCGGAGAAGAGCCGGCCCAGATCGGATCGGCCGGTCGTCTGATCCATCACATAGGCGTCGACGAACCATTTGATACCGACGAACGCAGCGGGAGTTAGCAGCCCCATCATGATGCCGATGAGCCCCCCGGTGCCTGAGAGCACAATCGTCTCGGTGAGGAACTGCTGAATGATGTCACGCCTGCGCGCTCCCAGCGCGCGGCGGATGCCGATCTCGCGGGTCCGCTCAGTCACCGTTGCCAGCATAATATTCATGATGCCGATGCCACCCACGATCAGACTGATCGCTGCGATCGAGCCTAACACAATGTTGAAGATTTTGCGGATCTGATCGGCCTGCTTGAGCAGTTCCAACGGCACGACGACCGAGAAATCGTTCGTCCCTTCACCGTGCAGATTACGGATGGTCTCGCGGACGACCTCAGCAGTCGGGATGACCAGGTCGCGGTCGTCAGTCAGTCCGTTCTTGTCTCCCACCTTGAGTGTGATCTGATCGTAAACAACGGAGACCGCACTGAACGATCCCTGCGTGCGGCGAATGAAGAGGTCACCCGTGTTGAGCCGCGTTTGCAGCGTGAATAGCGGCATGTAGACATCCTTGTTGTAATCCTGACCGGACAGGCTTCCGCCGATCGCCGCGGAGGCGGTGCGGTCCTGCGTGACACCGATGACTCGATACGCCCGACTCGCAATCTGCACCGGCTGACCGATGGGGTTCTCGAACGGGAAGAGGATTCGGGCCGTCTCATGGGCCAGCACGACCACGTTGGCCATTTCTTCGAGATCATGGTCGGTGAGGAATCGGCCCTGCTCCATCCCGAGATGGTTCATCTCCAAGTACTCGGGCGTCGAGCCGACAACGCGGGCATTGAGCGTGTACTGCTGGTGCCGCACTTCCTGTGTGAGTTCGCGGACCGGAACGACTCCCATCACGGACGGGATCGTCTCCGAGATAACCTCAAGGTCCTTGCGAGTGAGGCCGTACCGCAGGACGAACGACTGGCCGCCGCCGGATGAACTGGAGCTTGTCTCGTCCGGCGGCTTAACGCTGCGGACGATGATGTTGGTTGCCCCCAGTTCCAGCACCTGCTTCTGCGCTTGCGAACTGGCCCCTTCACCGATGGCCAGCATGGCGATCACCGAGAACACCCCGAACACAATGCCCAGCATGGTGAGCCCGGAGCGCAACTTGTGCAGCATCACGCTCTTGAGCGCGAGTTGCAACGTACGGAGGAAACGTGAGAGAGACATGAAACTGGCCGACGATTAGGTTCACCACGGAGGCGCGGAGAGACGGAGGTTACGCGGGGGGATGAATGTTAACTCAGGCTTTGTCCCAGTGTTGAAGGTTTCATTCATTTGATAATGCCATCTCGTAAATTCAGAACGAACCAGCCTGTCTTGTTCGGGGTGCAAAGGGGTTTCGGCTCTCCGCGCGTCCTCTGCGACTCTGCGACTCTGCGACTCTGCGGTGAACTACCCAGGGAAAATCCCCTCCCCTGCGATGAGGCCGTCTTTCATGAAGACCTGGCGTTTGGTGCGTCTGGCGACGCTGTTTTCGTGGGTGACCATGATGATGGTGCGACCTTCGTTGTTGAGGTCGGTGAGAATCTGAATGATCTCCTCTTCAGTCTTGGAGTCGAGGTTGCCGGTCGGTTCGTCCGCCATGATGATCGCCGGATCGTTGATGAGCGCCCGGGCAATCGCTACCCGTTGCTGTTGACCTCCAGAGAGTTGAAACGGTCGGTGATCGAGTCGGTCCCCCAGACCGACCTGGTTCGCAACGTCGATGCATCGGTTTCGGTCGCGAGCCGAGATGGGCGGATAGCCGGTCCGGTACAGCAGCGGAACCTCGATGTTCTCCAGCACCGTGTATTGAGTGATGAGGTTGAACGACTGAAAGATGAATCCGATGTCTGAGTTGCGAACAATCGACAGTTCGTTGTCCGACATCTGCGAGGTGTCGCGGCCATTGAGGATGTACTGGCCTTCGGTCGGACGATCGAGTGCGCCGAGCAGGTTCAGGAGCGTGCTCTTGCCGCTGCCAGACGAGCCCATGATGGCGATGAAGTCCCCTTCGGGGATCTCCAGCGAGACGCCGCGCAAGGCCTTCACGACAACCGAACCGAGGTCGTAGAACTTCGTCAGATTGACAAGGCTTGCGACAGAAGACATGGGAAGTCCGTCAGAATCAACATGGAAGGTTTGGGCGAGACCCCAGCAAGTTTATCCTCCGGCAGGACGGCCACCGCCTCCACCTCCGCCTTGACGCAGGAGTTTCATGGCAGCTGAGAATTCGGACTTCGAGATCGCTCCATCGCTGTCGCTGTCGATGTTGGAGACTTGAGACCTCATCCGTTCGGGGATCTCATCGCCTGCGAGTTTGCCGTCCTTGTCCGTATCCATGTTTGCGAACATGGCGTCCGGATCGCCCCCGGGACCACCCTTGCGTTGACCGCTCTGCCCGTCACTCGATCGCCCGCCGTTGGATGCGGACGGCTCCGAAGTGCCGGGGGACCCCGCATCGTCTTGCAGAATTCTGCTCTCCGACACATCCCTTTCGGACGACTCTGCACTCAATTGGCTGGTGAGTTCTGCAATTGTCTCCGCGAAGTTGGTTCGAGGATTAAGTACGACACGCTCACCTTCAGCGACTCCGTCGATGATCTCGATGTCGGTATCGTTCGTCTGTCCGATCTGAAGTTCGCGTTGCTCCGGTCCGTTCTCCTTCAACACCCACGCGTAATACTTGCCGACAATGCCGACGACCGCCTGCAACGGGATCTGCAACACGTTTTCGCGGCTGTCGACGAACACCTCGACCTGGGCGGTGAGACCCGGCTTGAGAGACTGCACCTTTGAACCGGCATCGGTAATATTGATCGCTACTTCGTACTCGCGGAGATCGTAGTTCGGCCAGGAGCCCGACATGGGAACCGACGAAATGTGCGAGACCACTCCGCGATAGGTTTCAGATCGATTGACATCGGTCTGAATTTTCGCCGGCAGATTGAGACTGAGATTGCCAATGAGCGACTCATGCACTCGAGCGTCCACCTTCATTTTGGAGACATCGGGCAGGTTGAATATCTCCTGCCGCTCCTGCACCGTTGCCCCTTCCTCGATCGCCGGTCCGTCACCTCCTCGACGGCTGCGTGAGGACAAGTTCGCGTAGACGACTTCGCCTGCTTGCGGTGCCGTGAGCGTGCATTGCTCAACTTGCCTGCTGAGTTTTTCGAGCTTCTCCTCTTCGAGGACGGCCGACTTGCTTGCGGCCAGAAACTCCTGTTCGGCCTGCTTCTCCGCGGCGGCCGCCTTGAGCTTGACTCGATCGAGTTCCCGTTCGAGTTCAGCCGCGTTGGACTTCAACTCTGCCAAAGTGCGCACGCTGTCAAACTCGACCAGAACTTTCAATTCTTCAGTCGCTTTTTCGACAGCGAGTTCTTTCTGTTGCACCAGAATGCGAGACGCTTCGAGTTCGTTTTGCTGAACGAAGCCCTTCTTCACCTGACGTTTGTTAAACTCGTGCGACTCCTTCGCCTGAATCGCTTCCTCTTTGGCGATCGCGAGATTGCCCTCCAGTTCACTCTTGAGCTTGCGGAACTCGCCTTTCTCGTACTTATTCAAATCAAGCTTGGCAAGTTCCCAGGCGGTCTCAGCGAGTGAGATGTCACTTTCGTTTTGCAGGCGTTGGACGTCGAGTGCCTCTTTGGCGGACACCTTCGTCGCGGTGACGTTGGCGACCACGATTTCCTGCTGCTTGGCCTGATCCTGAAGTTGCGACCCGTCGAGCACGCAGACGACGTCCCCCGCTTCGACCCAGGTCCCCTCCGGGACAATGCTGATGATGGTCGTCGAGCCTTCCACCCCCGAAGTCACAGTCACATTTTGTTGGCTGTCGAGATTGCCTTTGACATTGACCGTGAGCAGGAACGGTCCACGCGTGGCGACGTCAGTGACCAAATGGGAGAATTCGTTTCCATCCGACGCGGCGAATTGGTCCCTGATCGCCGGCGTCGCGTAGACTGCTGCCCCGATCATCCCCATCAGGCCGATCAAGATCACCAACCGCCCTGTCCAACGACCAGACTTCGCCTCCGGGGAGCGGGTCGTCATGCTGGGCTGAGTCGTCGAGTCGTTCGATTCCTTCGTCATGGATTGGTTCCAACTCGGGGCCATCAAGGTCGGTCGTGTCCTGTGGGGGACTATCCAAGGAGGAGGGATTCACGACTCCCGCACCAAGCGGGGTGGCGAGTTCGGCGGGAGGAGCAATATCCTCAGGAGGGCAGTCGCTGGGGCCGCCGCACAATTCCCGGTAGAACGGATCATTCCAGACATTATCCGGCCCCACTTCCATGATACCCATGTCCCGGAAAATGTTAAGGCGGTTCTGCTCATAGCCGACCCAAAATCGAATCATGTTGTTCTGGGCGCTGAGTACGGAATTCAGGGCTTGCAGGATATTCTGACCGCTCAGGCCGGGAACGCTGGCACGACCACCTCCGACGCCTTTTGGTGCGTAAGCCTCGCTGACGGTGCTGTCAAACTGGGCGGCCGCGATCCGGGTCGACTGCCGGGCTGTCTCCAGGTTCCGCTTCAAAACCTCCATTTGTCTCCAGTCCGCCCGGACCTGCTGTTTCACCCGATCCTCAAGCAGCATGTAATCCCGTTTGGCTCGCTGATAGTCAATTAATGCCGCCCGGTAAATGTTTCGTTCATTGTTCAGGTCGAGTGGTGCATCAAACGAGACGCCCGCACGCAGAGCGCTGATATCTCCCCGAAACTCGAAGGGATTCGTGTTCCCCGGCGGTCCCGGCGTGTTCATTTCTCCTTCGACCACGAGGTCAAGATTCGACTGGAGTGCATTGGCCGCGACCTCCACCCGTCGACGAGCATCCATCACAATCGCCCGTTGATTCTTGAGGTCGAGTCGGTTTTCCAAAGCGATCGCGACGGCCTCCTCCATAGACATGTCGAAATCCTGCGTGGTAACCAGTTCCACGCGCAAACCAATCTGTACGGCCTGCAATGTTCCGATGAATGTTTGAAGCTTCTCTTGGTTATCCTTGATGTCATAGCGCAGTTGTTTGCGTTGTTCGAGAGACAAGTTCGACATTTCGAGTTGACTGAGAAAGTCTTCCGTCTTCTCTCGCAGGGTTTGAATGCTGAACACCGTGTCGTCATAGAGTCGTCGATCACGTGCAACATCGTATTCGAGCCGTTCGCGTTCGGAGTCTGTTTGCATGCTGGCCAGGCGGTCTTCGTAAATGCTCTCCAGCCGTCCAAAGTCTTGCCGGATCAGACCGAGGCCGAACTCTTCGACGTCGTCCAGAATCTCTGAGAACCGTTCCGCCACGACTCGCAATTGATCAGGATCGGGATCGTCAAAGTCGAGCTGACCCCAGAACGGAGCGAAGACTTTGACCTCTCGCTCCAAGTCAATCATGCTTTCGTCGAGGAACTGAAACTGTTCCAGTAAGGTATCGTCCAACGTGACCAGGAAGTCCGTGCGCAAACCAAGCTGGTCAAACTTGAAGATGTCGAGTGAATCCTGCAATCCTTGTTGCTGACTTCGCAGAGCAGTGATTGTGCTTGCCAGTCTCGACTGAAGCTGCAGCACGTCCAGGATGACCGTCTCTGTCTCCGACAAAAGCCTGTCGGCAATCTGCGTCACCGCCCTGCGATAGGCCGGGTCTTCACTGAGTCCAAGCAGCAGATCGCGTTGCTCTTCGGTCATTGGCCCCAACCAGATCAGCTCGCCCCCTTTGTATTCAATGAGTTCGCGAACCGACTCGGGCAACTGCTGTTCGGCCAGCTCGGGCGGTAATGCTGCGAGCGCTTCCCGTTCCCGCTCAGGCCGACGCGATGAGTTCTCCTTGAGGATCTCGACCTGTTCCTCCAGCCTGAAGATATTCGCTTCGGTATTCCGGATCTCCTGCACTTGCCGAAGCAGGCTCAAGTAACCATTACCCCCCCCAACAACATCCGTAAAGAACTGACGTCGGAAACGAGCCAGATCGCGCACGGCGTAGAGGAGGTTTCGCTCCGATTGCGTGAGATTCTCCAGCACGACTTTGCGTCCCGCCTGCAACAGCAATGGTTGCGTGAGTGAGAACGCGAGCGTCGATGCTGTCTGTGTCTGATTGGGTCCGTCGAACAGCCAGATCGTGTTGTTGACCAACTCTAGAAACCACTGCCCCCCCGTCGGCAGCAACTGTCCAACGCCGATGTTGCTGCTGAGTACGGACGTGTCCGTTCCGCCGTCCGGTCGGAACGTCGTCGTCGAGTCAACGCCCGGCAGTCGCCCATTGGCCAAGTAACGGACTGCGAACTGATAACGCTCAGCGGTCACCTCCAACGCGCGCAGGAAGACGATCTCAATCTGAGTCTGATACTCGCGGTTGTGAATGAGCGCAAGTTCGAGCGCCTGGCACAACGTGAGTTCGTCGATCTGAGGGAGCGGCTGCAGGTACTCGCCCGTCTCCTCATCATAGGCCTCCGCCCGCAGACCAAACGGTGCCAGCCATTGCGGGTTCTCGACACTCATCGAGTCGCCGAAGGAGTGCCAGCTTTCGTAACCATTCCAGCCATCGACCCAGTGCATGTAAACATGAGCCTGCGGATCGTCGGGGGGCAACGGCTCGTAGTCCGGATCGTAGGGACTGTAGAACCGGCTGCGCGGATCGGGCGTGATGTCGATGCGAGGCACGGCCCAGCGCGGGTCGGTCAGGTTCTCACTGATCGCTTCGTAGGAATCCCGCTCCGCCTGATCCCGCCAGAACGGACGCGAGCATCCTGCTGACGACAACGGAAGCCAGATGGCCAGCACCCACACGAGACCGCGACACCACACACGCTCGGTCAGAGGTGTGCAACGATTGGTCATGGTCGGCCTCGGCAGGGGACACCTCATGATGCCCTCCGCATCTCTTGTTTATCAGAATGATCCAATGGATCCCGTGCAGTCGGGCCATTATGCTCGCTGGTCGCACGGTCGATCGCGTCCAGGTGGTCACTCAACCGCCAGACGAGTCGTTGCAACTGCGCCTGTTGATCTGCACCAAAGCCCGCCAGCAAATTGACAGCCGCAGCTTCACGTGTCAGCGTAATCGCCTCGGCCAGTTGACGACCTTCCTCCGTGAGCATCAGCACGCTGCGTCGCCGATCGGTCTTGGAGCGAAAGCGGAACAGCAGACCGTTCACACGCATTCGTTCGACGAGCGAGCAGACATTCGACTCGGAGAGCCCCAGTTGATCGGCTAATTGCTTCTGTGAGCAGCCGCGATCGCCAACGTCAGCAATGGTTCGCAGTGCAGCATAGCGGGATGAACTGACCCCCTGCGCCTCGCATGGCTCGCTCAGCTTCGACTGCAATCGAGCAGTCAGTTCCAGCAATTGATCGACCAGCGCAGCCTCTCTGGCCCGTCCTTCGCGTCCCATTGTCCCCCTCCCTGGGCATGGCGAATCTGTCCGAATGGCTGCACAATCCAGTTGTGCACACCTGCGGGTCCGGACATTCCGCCCTTTCATTCTTCGGTCACGAAGTATCCACGACTGCACCCTTTTCCGTGATGACCCTTCACTTCCGAATGGTTCGGCTGCGAATCTTTCGAACGCGAAGGATCGACTGGTATCGGCGGCTCTGTCGATTCGTTGGCCCCTTGCGTAGACTGTCACCTCGCCAATTATCCTCTGATTTCTTCGCAGCTTGAGGATCTCCTATGAACAAAGCCTCCGTTCGATTGACAACCAGCATGCTCATCCTCGCTGGCATGGCATTGATGTCACTTCTGATCTCCGCTGCCAACGGGGCTGAACGTCGGCCGAACTTTGTCATCATCTATGCTGATGACCTCGGCTATGGCGACCTCGGCTGCTTTGGGCATCCGACGATCCGCACTCCACACCTCGATCGCATGGCGGGTGAGGGATTGCGATTCACGCAGTTCTACTCCGCCTCTCCCGTCTGCACGCCCAGCCGCGCGGCGCTGATGACCGGTCGACTCCCGATTCGAAGCGGCATGTGCAGCGACAAGCGGCGAGTGCTGTTCCCCAACTCGGGCGGCGGCATCCCGGCGGATGAAGTCACACTCGCGGAGGCACTGAAAGCTCAAGGGTATGCGACTGGCTGCTTCGGCAAATGGCATTTGGGACATCTGCCGCAATTCCTGCCGACGAACAACGGCTTCGACACTTACTACGGCATTCCCTACTCCAACGACATGGACCGTCTCAACGATGTCGGGCCCCAGGGACGCGCCGCCTTCTGGGCACCGAAGATCGAGTACTGGAACGTCCCCCTCATGCGGGGCACCGAGATCATCGAACGCCCTGCCGACCAAACGACCATCACGCGTCGCTACACCGATCAGGCGATCGAGTTCATGCACTCTCACAAGGACGAACCATTCCTCGTCTATCTGCCGCACAGCATGGTTCACATCCCGCTGTTTCGATCGGACGAATTCGCAGGCAAGTCAGCACGAGGTCTGTATGGCGACTGTCTCGAAGAGGTCGACTGGTCCGTCGGTCAGGTTCTGCAAGCGCTGCGCGACCTCCAACTGGATGAGCAGACGTTGGTCTTCTTCTCCAGCGATAACGGCCCGTGGCTCTCCTACAACGAACAGGGCGGCTCAGCCGGCCTGCTCAAAGATGGCAAAGGGACGACGTTCGAAGGAGGCATGCGCGAGCCAACGATCGCGTGGTGGCCCGGTCACATCGAACCCGGTCGTGTGACGCAGGAACTCGGCAGTACGATGGACATCTTCACCACCTGCGTGACACTCGCTGGCGGCGACGTCCCGGCCGATCGTGTCATCGACGGCGTGGACCTGTCACCGGTTTTGTTCGACGCGGGTCCGTCGAACCGCAAGTCGGTCCTGTACTACCGCGGCACCCAATTGATGGCCGTGCGCCTCGGCCCATGGAAAGCTCACTACTTCACACAAACGTCCTATCGCAAGGAGGGCAACCCTCGCGAAGCCCACGACCCTCCCCTGCTCTATCACCTCGACCACGATCCAAGCGAGCGATTCAACCTCAACGAAGATCATCCCGAGGTCCTCGCACAGATCGACGCCCTAGTGGCAGAGCATCGACAGCACCTCGACCCACCGCGGTCACAACTCGAGATCCCGCTGGCGGGTGCGGGAGACTGACTCATCCTGAAAAGCAACAGATGACGCCGGACGATCACACGTCCGGCGTCACCAGGGAGGGCAGCACAACAGTTCAGTCTTCGATGCTAGTAGCGGATAATCCAGTCGACCGTCAGGCGGTCCTGCAGGATATCCTTCCGATCGGTGAGCGGGATCTCCCACGCGAAACCGATTTCCATGTTGTCAGCCGGCTTGTATTTGACACCCAGCGCACCGGTTACGATGTCGTTGCCTGCTACTCCAGCAGAACCGAGGTTGAACAGGTCGCCACCTTCGACCGGGGCAGGAAAGGCCGAACCTGACTTCATCCAATGATACCAGTTCGTTTCGCCGAGCAGATACAGACCCGTGCCACCGATTTGATAGTCCAGGTGGTTCGACCAGTACCACACCTGACTCTCGGCATTCGTGTCGACCGGCAGGCGAAACCCGGACGCGGTGACGTAGTGCACATTGTCAATCACCTCGACACCACCGGTGGCAAAGATGTTGAATTCCCCATCACCATTCCCCTGCCGCGTGCGTGTCGCGCCAATCGGCATTTCGTACACGGCACCGGCACTCAGCAGCATCTGTGAGTAGGGATCCTGAATGAGATTGTACTTCAATCCGGCAGCGACATCGGCCCAACCGTCATCGACGAGTGGGTTATCCGAGACCGCGAAGCCGTCTTTGGTGGCGATGAACGACAGATTCTCAGTCAGCGACGCCCGCAACTGGAGAGCATAGAGCTGCACGTCTCCGCCACCGAGCGAGTTTGGCACGGAGTGATTGAGGAAGATCAACCTCGCCTCGGTCAGGTTACGCGGGTCCTCGAAGAAGACCGGATTGGTCATCGGACTGATGAAGTCGTTGAAGCACGGATTTGTCGGCTGAATCAGCCCTTCCCCAAACAGTCCCTGAGCGAACGAAACGCTCGGCGTGAGCAGACAGACAAGCAAGCAACATGATCGAAGAGACACCGGACGATCCTCCTGAACGCGATTCCTAGACATTCACCTGATCGAAGGTGAATTGGCAACCAGCCACATCCTCTGGGCATCTGGAGATATCGAACGTCGGATCGAACAACTTCGAACTTCCGCGAGGGGGCATACTTGTGACGATACATGTCCGAGTGTTCAGAGATTATCTGACAGACGTCGTGAAGTGCATCGAACGTGTGACACGCCTGTCACACACCAGCGTCAAAGCCAGACTTTGTCACACTTTTAGCCGTGCAACCCTCAAATCTTGACACGGGAATCGACATCAACGGTGCATCTTGCCTCTGCCGACTCACATCCCCGCAGCATCACCTCGGTGATGTGACGTGCGGTGCTCGCATTTGCAATTGGCGGTTGAGCACCGACGCGAATACAATCGACCCAGTGCTGATGCGAGTGAACGTTGGGCCACGATGACGTGTCCACGAGCGTCTCACTCAGCGAGGCATCCTCGTCGACCGTCGAAGTGGGTCGACAGTGGATCAACTGTGACGTCAACGGCGGATTGACGACTTTGCCTTCGGTGCCGTGAATCGAAAATCCGTACGTCCTCGCCCCGTCGCACCAGCCTGTCTCGGCCGTGCCCAAGATGCCGTTCTCAAACTCCAGAATCAGCGAAGCCGTGTCCTCCAGTGTCGTCGGCTTGGCGACCGTCGTCATTCGGCAGGTCACGTTCTTTACCGAACCAAGAATCGTCACCAGCGTCGCGATGGCGTAGACACCCATGTCGAATAAGGCTCCGACGTCAGCTTGATCGGCATCGAAGAACCAGAGATCGTCTTCCGTCTCTTCCGCGAGGATCTGCTGAATGGTGGCGTAATAGACTTCCGGTCCGCCGTGACTGAACCGTGCATGGGCTGATGAAATCTGCCCAAGCACGCCATCGGCGATGAGCTTCCTTGCTGCATGCACATGAGGCCGGGCAACGAACGGCAACGCGAGGACCGTGCGATCACTTTGCTCAGCTGCCTGCACGAACTGCTCGGCCTCGTCCAACGACGTGCTCAGTGGCTTCTGCATGTGGATGTGCTTGCCCGCTTCGAGTGCCATCAATCCGTACTTCACATGTAGCGGATGCGGCAGTGCAATGATGACTGCATCAATGTCCGGATCAGCGATCACCTCCTCGTACGACTGCGACCATCGCGGCACGTCGAACATATCGCAAAGAGTCCTCAGCCGCGACTCCTTGCGTCCACTGAGGACTACAACCTCCGCTTCCTCGACCGTCGCCATCTCCGGGAGATGTAACTTCGAGGCAATGCCACCCGCTCCGATGATGCCCACTTTCAACTTCGACATGAGGCGTCTTTCTGAATGGAACACGGATGACGCAGATCGGGCTGATGGCAGCAGATTTGATGAGAAGTGAATCAGCGACAATCCGTCCGATCTGCGTCATCCGTGTTCTATCTTCCCTTCAATTGTTCGGTCACCCCCAGAACGATCGCCCGCAGCTTACGCTCCGCGCTCGAGGCGGCTGCGACAACTTCTTCGCCATCGGTCTCGCCGAGCGCATCCGGTAGACAAACATTTGTGACAGTCGACAAGGCAAGCACGCGCACTCCCAGTTGGTGTGCCACGATCACCTCCGGCACGGTCGACATGCCGATGACGTCGCCGCCGATCTTCCTCAGGAAACGATACTCCGCACGCGTTTCGTAGTTCGGACCCGATAGCGCAACGTACACGCCTCGATGACATCCGAACCCCTGCTCTCTCGCAATCGACTGAGCCTGCTCAATGAAGTCACTGTCGTAAGGGCGACTCATGTCGGGGAAGCGGTTGCCGAGCGTGTCGTTGGTCGGGCCGGTGAGCGGATTGACTCCCATCAGGTTGATGTGATCTTCGATCGCCATCACATCCCCCGTGCGATACTCCGGATTCACCGCTCCCGCCGCGTTCGACACCACCATCACCGTCGCCCCCAACGCATGCATGACTCGCACGGGAAGCGTGATCTGCCATGCCGGGTACCCCTCATAAACATGGAACCGCCCTTCCATTGTGACGACTGGCAAACCGCGAAGCGTTCCGCAGACCAGTTGTCCCGCGTGTCCGATGGCCGTCGACTTTGGGAAAAATGGAATCTCGTCGTAGGGGATGACGGCGTCCGCAGCGATCTCCTCCGTGAAGTTGCCCAACCCGGTCCCCAGAATGATGCCCATCCGCGGCACAGGCGACCACCGCTCGCGAATGGTCGCGACCGCCGCATCGATCCGACGGACCATTTCATCCGCAGGAATGGTCGACTTCCGATCGGCGATGTCAACGGACGTATTCATGCGGTTCCGGCATTCAGGCAACTGAGTTATGTGAGTTCCCAGCATACGTCAGTCGTACAAGACTTCCAATCCGCCCCCTTGGCGAACGTCAACGTTCCGGTCACAATGGTGCCTCAAGCTCCACAACTCGCTCCCCTCAGGTACAGCCATGAAACGTCCCTCTCCGCTCGCACTCGTTCTTCTCCTGACAGTCCCCGTTGTGTTCATCATGCAAACTCCGCCAGCCCAATCAGACTCTGAAAAGTCGAACTCGCTGCTGCGACACGTCGTCCTGTTGAAGTTTCAGGACTCGGTCAGCGACGAGAAGATCACGGAAGTTGCAGAAGCGTTCAGCGAACTGCCCAAGAAGATCGAGGAGATTCACGATTTCGAGTGGGGACTCGAGAACAGCCCGGAGAGCCTCTCCAAAGGCTTCACGCACTGTTTTCTCGTGACGTTCAAATCAGAAGAGGACCGCGAAGCGTATCTGCCGCACGCGGCCCATCAGGAATTCGTCAAACTCGTGACGCCTGTCGTCGCAGACGTGCTGGTCGTCGACTACTGGACCGGCAAGTGACCCGCAGCTGTCATGCGTTCGTCCGGCATCGAGCGCTCATTCGGTCGGTGTCTCGATCTGCATCACAGCGACGTTTACGGCAGTCTCCAGCGCGGCGTTATCGGTCGTGTCGAGTGACTTGATCTTCTCGACGGCTGGTTTGGCGTCCGGGCCGATCTTGCCCAGCAGCTCGACCACCGGCAGCAGAATGGCCGGGTCGTTGCTGTCGAGCGTGTTGGTCAACTGCTCAATCAGCGGCTTCGCCTCGGCAGGATCGATGACTCCCAGATTCATCGCAGCCATCGTTTGCAGATTGGGGTCGTCACTCTCCAGAAACTCGCCGAAGACAGGAATAACATGCGACGCTTGTCCTTCCATCTGAGCGAGCGCCGTTGCAACATTGGCCCGCACAAACTCCGACTCGTCATTGAGCGCCTCGACCAGCGCGTCTGACGCATCGACTGCCTCCGCTCCGAGCAGGACAAGCATGGTCGCTGCCATCTCACGTTTCAGTGGCTCATTCGACTTTAACCCCTCCTTGAGCGCCGGCAGGGCATCCGCGCCAAGGTCCTGAATCTTCTGTGTTGACTCATCCAGTTCTTTCTGACTGACGCCCTCGCTGGTCATCGTCTGAAACGCTTCGTAAGCCGCCTGTTCCTCCGGCGTGGACTCACGCTCGCTCGCAGTGGTCTCAGTTGCAACAGACGGTCGCTCTGATTGGGGAGGTTCGACCTCATCCGAAACCTCGACACTTTCGCTCGGCACCTCTGCAGTCGGCGTCGAATCATCGCCACCACATCCGCTGAGACCGATCGCCAGCAGACCAGTCAACGCCCACTTCGGCTCAATAATCTTCCGTGAGTCAAACACTCGATTACTCCTGCTTCGCTGCGTCTTTGGCGACAGACTCCAGATCGACTGTATGCAGAATCATCAGCTTCTGCCAGATCTTGCGAGACATGCCGGTCGTCAATTGTTCGACATCGTTGACAGCCGCGACCGCGACCGCGTCGTCGAATTCCTGCACATAGAGCGCGGCCACTTTACCTGTCAGTGACAGCATCTCGGCACAATAGTCAAGATAGCGGCTGAGCTCGAATGTGGTCATCGTCCGTTTGGGGGACGACTGCGTATCTTTGCCCGTTCGCCGTAACCCTTCCGGATCTTTCGTGAGCTGGTGCATGTCGATGA
>JAGQPX010000273.1 GCA_020426505.1 Planctomycetaceae bacterium
AGAGATAAACGCGCGCCGCACTAGAATCGCACTGATGCTACTGATTCACACGAGGTCACGAGTCGAATGTCTGATACCGTCATGCCTGCTGTGGGGAAACGTGCCCCGGCCTTCACCCTGCCCGCTGTGCCGGAAGGGAAGGTCCGCCTCAGTCAGTACAAGGGGGAAAAGAACGTCGTTTTGTACTTCTACCCTCGGGACAACACACCCGGCTGCACCACGGAGGCATGCGACTTCCGGGACAACATGGCGCGGCTGAACAAACTCAATACGGTCGTGCTGGGCGTGAGCACGGACAGCGTCGCATCACATGACAAGTTCGCTGCGAAATTCGAGTTGCCGTTCCCGCTTCTCGCCGATGAAGATCACGCCGTGTGCGAGAAGTATGGCGTGTGGGTCGAGAAGAATAACTACGGCAAGAAGTACATGGGCATTCAGCGGGCGACGTTCCTGATCGACAAACAGGGCAAAGTCGCAGCTGTCTGGCCCAAGGTGAAAGTCGCCGGTCACGTCGACGAAGTTGCCGCCGCGGTGGCTGAGTTGAAAGCGTGACCCGGCCTACTTCCCGTCCAACTGTTTCACTTGTTTGATCGCCTCTCGAATCAATGTCGACTGAAAGTGATGCAGTTGCTGAAGTCCTTCGAGATCCTTGAGAATCGTCTCCAGCGAGGCGTTCGTCTCGACACTTTGGGACTGCTGTGAGGTAGGAGGTCTTCGTTGTTTGGTGGCCATCTGTATCGTTCCCGTCGTTGACTCGCTATGCTTTTGCTTCCGGACACAGTCTTGCCCATTTGCGTCGACCAGTCAACGGATTTACGCGTTTGTGGATATTATTGGCAAAAAAATCCCGGAACGCCTCGCATCCATTCGAGAGCTGCACTACGGAAATCGAGGTAAGTCACAATTTGCTCGCGACTTAGGGATCGGTCCCAGCACGTATGACCGCTACGAGCGCGACCGGGTGCCTCCGGCGGACATCCTGCTGCGGGCGGCGAAGGTAACCGGCACACGTATTGAATGGCTGTTGACCGGAGAAGGCCCACGTGAGGCGAGTCCATCGATCGAGACGCCTCGCATCGCTGGAATCGTGCAGCAGGTCAGACGCCTGCTCAGCCGTCAACCGGACGCAGCTGGGCATCTTGAGAACCTGCTGGACCTTCTATCCAAGTCGGACAGTTCTACGCAACAACTCGCGACGAAGGTAGACGGCACGGACAATCTGATTCCCCTCGTGGGATCGACTGCAGCGGGCCTGGCGCACTTCTGGGCAGAGTTGGAGACCGCATGTGAAGGTCCAGAAGCTGATGCACGACTTGAGACGTTGATGAAGAGCGTTGAACAGAAATCTGTCGCACGTGCGACTTCGCTCAATTCCTCTGGAACGTCGACAAATTCACAGATCTCGCTCGTGCAACTCTCCCGTCCGAATGAAGACGGAATTCTCGAATTCCTTTCCGGAACGGATATCCGAGAGCAGCATCCGCAGGCCGTTGCGTGGCGGATTGACGGCGACAGTATGTCCCCCCGTTATGAGGACGGCGACATTGTCATCACTTCCGCTAACGAACCGGCCACCCCAGGCTATCCGTGTGTCGCACGACAACATGGGCAGATCGGCGTCAACTGCAAGCTCTTTCAGAGACGTGGGAGTGAGATCGTGCTGGTGCCGGTCAACGAACGATACGGCGTCCAAGCCTTTCCCGCTGAGCAATTGCAGTGGGCACACCGGGTCCTCTACGCGGTGCGATTGCAGTAGGACTTACGCGGCTCGGCGAGTCGCATGAACCGCATTGACGTGTGATCCGATAGAACCGGCGGCGTTGCCGTTCCATTGGTGGGCATCGACGCACGCATGCACTTGATCGGCGACCTCCAATGCGGCCAATCCAGCTCGGCCGTCGACCAGTGGTTGTGAGCCGTTGCGGAGGCAGTCGACGAAGTGGCCGATCTCGGCGGTGAGTTGATCGCACTCGCCGATCTGCGGTTCGTCGGTCTCGATGTATTCGCCGAAGACGGCCTCCTTCAGTTGGGGGATATCCGCACCGGGAAGTTGGGCGAGCGCGTGCGGTGTAGGGCCGTTCAACAGTTTGTCGGTCGGTTGATGGTGCGTCACCTTGCGATTGTGCAAGTCGGCTGTCACGCATCCCGATGCTGACCATGCCTGCATCCAGCGGCGGAACTCTGGGTTCACCCGATTCGCTGAAAGATCAGCGACGCAGCCATTGGCGAACTTGAGTCGTGCCTGCACCGCGTCGGCATATCCGCCAAGGAGACAGACCCCGAACGCATCAACGTGGGTGATGGGTGATGCGGTCAACGTGAGCACAAGATCAAGATCGTGAATCATCAAGTCGTGAATGACGCTGATGTCCATGGACCGGAAGGCATACGGACTGAAGCGTTCGACCCGCAGGTACTTCGGATCGTGGACCCGCGTGGCGAGTTCCTCAAACGCCGGGTTGAAGCGTTCGATGTGACCGACCTGCAGCGTGATCCCCTGCTCTTCGGCTGCTTTGACAATCTCACGACCGTCCTCGATATTCCCGGCGAGAGGCTTCTCGACGAGACACGCGACGCCATGCGCGATGCACTCTTCGGCAATGCGACGGTGCAACGACGTCGGCACGACGATTGACGCGGCGTCGACCGAGTCAAGAACTTCGCGATAGTCGGCAACCCAGCGTGAGCCGTTGTCGCGAGCGACCGTTTGTCCCTGTACCGCGTTCGGCTCTGCGACAGCGACGAGTTCGACGCCGTCGAGTCCGGCGGCAATGCGAGCATGATGCCTGCCCAACGCACCGGCACCGATGACGGCATAACGAATTTTTTTCATCATTCCCCCCTGGACTCCCGTTGCTCAGGCTCGTCAGGCCGCGTCCGCCTGCTTTTCGGTGGCGGGTGCCGTCCGCACGACTTCACGTCCGCGACCCATCTTGCCTTTGCGTTGAGTTTCAATGAAGTTCAGCAGGACCATCAGTTCCACCGGAAGCACTCCGTCGAGTTCCGAATGGAAGTAATCCTGCACCTTGTCGAGCGACTTGTGTTCACGGTACAGCAGTCGAAAGGCCTTCTTGATGTGGCCGATCGTCGAGTTCGACATGCCGGAGCGGCGGAGTCCGACGAGGTTGAGTGTGTGAATGTGTGGGTTGTCACTTCCGGCTGCGAGCATGTAGGGGGGGATGTCGTGCGGGACACGGCAACCGCCACTGACAAAAGCGAGCGTGCCGATGGTCGAAAAGTGGTGCACGCACGTGTTGCCAGAGATGATGGCCTTGTCCTGCACGTGCACGTGTCCGCCGAGCAGAACGCCGTTGACCAGAATCGTGTCATCAAAGACATGACAGTTGTGAGCCACATGCGAGTTGGCCATCAGCAGATTCCGGTTGTCGATCCGCGTGACGCCGTCCTCTTTGTCGGCTCCACGATTAACGGTGACGCCTTCGCGGAACTGGTTGTCGTCGCCGATTTCCACAGACGTGTCACCATCGTGATAAGTCTTGTCCTGAGGCTCCGCTCCGATGACGCAGCCGGGCCAGAAGCGATTATTGCGGCCGATCGTGGTACGACCGGTGATACTGACATGACTGTCGAGCTTGCAGCCGTCACCGATGATGACGTCTGGCCCGACGACACAGAAGGGGCCAATCGTCACGTCGTCGCCAATGCGAGCGCCCGGGGCAATGTCCGACAGAAGAGAAACACGGGCGGTCATGGCAACGTCCTTGTTGCAGAATCAGGGAACGCTTGACGTCAGGAAACCATGCGTCGCGGCACGGTCTGAGCCGAAAATATCTCAAGAGATCGGTTTTGCTGATAGATCAGTTTTCGGATGTGTGGATGGGCAATGAGCAGATCGCGGACGAGTTGCCGGTTATGATGATGTCCGCTGCGACTCGCATGAATGTTGCCCCGCAGGTCACAACCGATCAGGGCGAGATCGCCAATGCAGTCCAACAGTTTGTGGCGGGCACACTCATCGGACGTGTGCATCCTGTTGTCGATCGGCCCGTCCGGCCCAAACACGAGCAGATTCTGAGGCGTCATTCGCAGCCCGAAACCCTGTGCCTGCAACGCCGTCACTTCCTCCTCCAGCACAAACGTACGGGCGAAGGCGACCGCGTCGAGGAATGACTGCGGGTTCACTTCCGTCGATGCGGATTGAGGCGAAATGTGGGGATGCGAGTAATCGAGGTCGTATGTCAGCGTGTACTGACCGGAATTCGAGGGCTCCGCGTGGATATTCTCGTGACCTTCCAGAGAGAAGACCATCGCTTTGTTCGTGATCGTCAGGCAGTGGCGAGGAGCCGTTTGCTCGACAATGCCAGCTTCTGTAAGGGCGTCAGCAAACAACTGGGCCGATCCGTCACCAGCGGGTGGCTCAAGAGCATCGAGTTGCACGAGGCAGTTATCGACGAGAAGTCCGACGAGCGCCGCCATGACGTGCTCGATGGTCGCGACCGTGACGCCCTGATGAGCGATGGCTGTTCGTCGCGGTTGTTTGATCGCGTAGTCAATGAGGGCCGGTATGACGTTCGCACCACAGACATCGATGCGCTGAAAGGCAATGCCGTGATTCTCCGGAGCGGGGAGAAACCGCAGCGTGACGTCTGCCCCGCCGAACAGGCCAATGCCTGTGACGGTCGTCGGTCGAGCGATCGTGCGTTGGTGGCGCATGGGGAAGTTAATGTGTTGAGAGGTTGATGAGTTGACGAACAGATGTCGGTGAGTTTCATCAACTCATCAACTCGTCCACTCATCAACTGACGAAACGCACGGATGGACCTGTGATCCACCCGTGCGTTGTGTTATGGACAAGAGCTTCAATCAACGGTTGAGGCTGAGCCTATCATTGTAGTTCTTATTCAGATACCTCAGGACTGAGTCTGTGATATCATCACTGGGACGATGGTAGACCACTTGACGGTTCATGCTCTGGATGACTTCCTGCGGGTTCTCTGCTTCCTCGACCTTGTTGCGGTTGAACCGCATGATGAGGGTCAGATCGTAATGTTGAGCGTACTTGTTGACGGCGTCCTGGACTTCCAGGTAAACCGTCTTGTAGATCTCTGATTCCTTGCGGAGGAACTCACGCTGCTGGACCTGACGGAACGTTTCGAGTTCGTTCTTCATGCTGAGCAGCTTGGTCTCGATCTGCTGATACTCGGGGCTGCCCTCTTTGAGCTGTCCGCTTTGGGCCTGCTGCTGCAGTTGCTTCATCTGCTCGAGCTTGGCTTTGGCTTCCGTGTCACTCTGCTCGATTTCCGCCTGCAGTGCTTCCCGCAGGGCCTTGAACTTCTCGTAATCCTTGAAGACCTGTGCCATGTCGATGAGGCCGACCTGATGCGGACCCGGATTGGCCTTAGCGTCCTGGCCCTGGATGGTCTCGGAGACAACGAACAGGCTTGCCAACACAGCGACAGCCATTGCACCTACGATGATCTTTTTCACGGCCTACGCACTCCTTTGCTTGCCGGTTCGTCGGCCTGTGATGCTTTGGCATCGGTGGCCAGTGGTGTGTGCCCGAACGGACTTGAGAGATTGATTGTGGAAGTGTTCCGGTCGTTCCGTGACCGGGAGGCGGTATTCTGCACATCCCGCCGTTTCGGTCAAGACGAGCATTTTCGCTCAAGTCGCTGTCGGCAAGATTTGCCGAATGTCTTCCGTGTCAGGACGTCGAGCCCCGCCGGTAGCACGACAAGCGGCTGTCATTAAACGGCTTACAGCCGATCCGCTAGCCTCTGATGAATGTTATGACGGCTTTTTGGACGAAGCGAAGTGCACCACCACTGCCAGCACGGCGAGGACCCCGAGTGCCGAGAATCCCAGCACGCGGTTGCTGCTGTTGTAGATGC
>JAGQPX010000274.1 GCA_020426505.1 Planctomycetaceae bacterium
GGTGTGACGTCGCTAACGAACACACGGGGTGATCAGTTTTTGCGAGCGACCGGTTCGGGGAGCGTGTTGAGTCTGCCGAACCTGACGACGATCAGCAACGGCACAGGGAACGAGTGGGACTTTTATCTGGAGGCACTTCAGGGAGGCAAGCTGGACCTGGGTGCGGTGACGGAAATCATCGAACCCAATTCGGGTGACGTGCGCAACCGGTCAGTGCAGGTGAAAGCGGAGGGGGTCAACAGCGCAGTCGATCTCTCGTCGCTGCAGAACTTTGTGGACGTCTACGCCTTTGAAACCAGCGGCTTCGGCGAGTACTCGCGTCTGCACGCCACCCAGGGAGGCACCATCTCGCTCGGAGCTGTGCTGAATGCACGTGGAGTGTATATCCCCGTCGATGCGACGAGTTCGCTCTACGGCGGAACACTGATTGTCTCTACCAGTTCACTCCTCACCGGGCAAGGTGACATTTTTGCGAGTGTCAACAATTCTGGTGGCACGATCGTGATTACTCCTGGCGAAACTGGCCTCAATATTCACGGCGACTACACGCAATCATCGACAGGCAAGCTCGTAGTCGCGGTCGATGACGCAGTTGACACGGAAAGCTATTCGCGACTGGTTGTTGACAGCGGAGCATCTCTGGCGGGCACTCTGGAGATTGCCCGTGCCAACAATTATGAGCCGGACCTCCTCACGGATTATGCCCTCATCACGGCTGAAGTTGTTTCTGGAACATTTGACACTGTCACCGGCGGAACAATCTCCGGCGGGGATCTGACACCGCAATACGGTTCGAGTGTTGTCGCCCTCTCACGCAGTTTCGATCGCACTCCGGTCGCCACCTTTACATACCAGAATACAATTCCGAACCAGCGAACGTTCTTCAACGTCAGTCAGGTTGTTGACGGTCGAGCAACGTTTCGCATTTACGACCCAGATGGCAACCTTGTTGGACTCTCCAACGCAACGCCGGCAAACCCTGATGGTGGTGACTTCGGCAGTTTCCTGTTGAATGACATCGGCACCTACGAGATTCGAGTCTACGGGGCATTGGGTGAGAACCCCACATTCGTCGCGGCCCCTAACGCGGCTCCGTTGACGACTCAGCCAGGTTATTTCAGAAAGTCCACCAATGGAGACATCAACCTCCCCGGTTCCAAACAGGTCTGGGAGTTTGACACCCGTGCTGGGGATGTGATCAGCCTTGATGTGCTCAACATCATTGGGGCTGAGCAACAGCTTTCGTTTACCCTGAGAGATCCGGACGGTCGAACCGTCATCAACCGGACAGCGACGGCCGAAGAATTCAATAACGCGGACTTTGGGCCTGTTTTTGCAAGGATAGACGGCACGTACACCTTGACGGTCGAGGGCATTGGCGACGACACGGCCTCATATCAATTCCTGCTGACTGGTCCTCAGGCACCACGAGTCAGTTCGCACGCCTTGAAAGGACCGGATGCGGCGACTGTGTATGAAGCCTGGTTCCTCTTCGATCAGGCGATGGACACCAGCAGCTTCACTCTAGCGGCAGATGTACTGACGTTCCAGAACCCGAGTGGGGATCTCACAGCAACAGGGTTCCGCTGGGAGAATCCAACGACGCTGGTGATCTCGTTTGCTTCGCAGCCGAGCGATGTCCCACTGTTCATGGTACTCGCCTCGACCCTTCTGAATGAAAGTGGCGTTGCACTGGACCAAGACGGCGACCGCATTCCTGGAGAAGAGACAGACGATCAGTATCAGGCGGAACTGGTCGTCGACAACCAGGGCCCGTTCGTCATCTACACACAACCGGGGACGACGGCGTCGGCACCAATCGATCGGGTGACATTCCACTTCAACGAGCCGATCGATGCCAACACATTCTCTCTGGCCGACGTTACACAATTCACAGGCCCCGGTGGCGTCGATCTGATCGGTCAACTCACAAGCGTCCTCGTTGCGGACAAGTCAGCAACCGTCTTCTTCACGGAACAGGCGGCGGGCGGACAGTTCACAATCTCGATTGGCCCGGACATCGCGGATGCTGCCGGCAATCTCATGGATCAATCACGAGATGGTGCCAATGGACAAGTGGATGACGTCTTCACGTTATCAACGAATGTCCAGTCGCCCGATCTGGTCGTGGCCAGTGTCACTGATCCGACACCGGCGACACATGGAGAAGATATCACGCTGACCTGGACCGTTCAGAACAACGGGGCCGACCCTGCAACCGGAACCTGGTGGGATTACGTCTATCTCTCGGCTAATGACAATTGGGATCTGAACGACACATTGGTCGGTAGAGTTCTGTACACAGGACCGGAGCTTTCCCCCAATGGCGGCAGCTATCAGGGAACACTGACCGCACCTCTCCCCGGTGTGCTGCCCGGCGATTACCACGTGATCGTTCGCACGAACATCCTGCAGAGCCTCACCGAAGCCTCATTGTCCAATAACACGGGTGATTCACCCGCAACCGCCTCTTTCGACATACCATCATTGGAGAGTGGTAACGCCGTCTCACGGAACGTCGACTACCGTGAGGAGCTGTACTACAAGTTCGAAGTCCCCTCTGACATGGCTAGCGGATCGCTGGTAGTGCGGTTCGGCACGAACGACACGACTGTTGCCAACGAGCTCTATATCAGTCGCGATGCTCTGCCAACGCGGATGACTCACGATGCCCGCTCGCAGCAGGGCTTGGCTTCCAATCATTACATCATTCTCTCAAGCCTCCAGGCCGGAACCTACAACATCCTCGCCGCGGTGACTCCCGATCAACAGGTGCAGCCCAACACGCCGCTCGGTACCGCAAGCCTCCAGGCAGACCTGCTGGTTCCTGGCGAATTCAGTGTCGTCGATTCGTTCTTCGGCCAGGGCGGAACGGCAGGCAATCGCACAATCGAAATCAATGGCGTCAACTTCGACCGGTCAATCGAAGTCACCCTGACCAACGGAACGAACAACGTCGCGGAAGCAATCAGCTATTACCGCGTCGGCCCCGAGAAACTATACGCAACATTCAACCTCACTTCGGTGATCCCAGGCCAATATGATGTGATGCTCTCCAATGCGGCAGGTCAAGATGTCGTGTTGACAGGGGCATTTGACGTCCTCCAGGGAGGAGGAAGTTCAAACAAGCCGTCTGTTACTGCACCACCAGCATTTCGACGAGTTTTCCACGAGCCATTAGTTCACTTTCCGTTTACCGTGAGCTGGGAGAACGCCGGGCTAAATGATGCACTCACGCCAGTCCTTCAGATCGTCAGCAGTGAGCCTTTTGCCGCGGACCTACAGGATGCTCTCAACGGGAGTTCACAATTCAGTGAAACATTCTACGGATCAATTGGTGCTGATTCACCGCCTGGGATCCTATTCCCTGGTCAGTATGAGTCATTGACCTACCACACCGTGCCTCTGGGATGCCTGAAAAAGTTGCA
>JAGQPX010000275.1 GCA_020426505.1 Planctomycetaceae bacterium
TCCGAAAACCAGGGTCCACTTCACGTGGAAGTGATTGAAAAAGAAAACAATGATGTGGATCGATAAACATCCCATGATGTTTGGTGGAGTCGTTTCAGTGATGTTTCATCTCGTTGTGGTTGCCCTGGTCATGTGGCAACCCGAGACGATGTTCTCCATCGGCAAATCTCTTGGCGGACTCGCATGCATCGTGTGGGCTGTGCTCATGAACATCGAGGACGCAAAAATGCACAACTCAATGTCGAAGATGCCGCACATGACAGGACCAGCACCAGTGGTCCTCGGTCTGATCGGATTCGGACTCCTCATGACCGCGTGGTGAGAACCACGTCATAACGGAAGTGATGTGGCTGTAACAGCAACGGATGAACGACAAGTCAGGGTGAACATCACGAACTTTACTTTAACAATGTCCGCATGGCACCAAAAAAACCAGGAGGGCTTCTTTTTGCAAATTCTCGCCAAAACCGTCCACGCAAATGACGAGCACACCTGTGTCATCAACGAGAGGTTCTTGCACGCATCGGACCAATTGTCCGACGCAGATTGAACAAGTCAGTTGAACGCTTCGGCTTCATCGACCGGAGCACTTTTGGCGAATCCGTACGAGGCTCCGGTCCGACACTCCGACGTAATCAAGTCATCGGGTAGCCGATTGTCCAAGGACAGGTTCCCATTCATCAACAGCCAAAGATTCCGGTTGGCAATCCAGATACTTCCCATCGGACAGTTTTGATGTCCATGCCAATCGCACGCGGCAGCGTCGGGCCAGTTTGAGGACGGCCTGTTCGGCACCTTTTTCTCCTTCGCGGTCGAGGTCGAACATCACTGAGACGGTGTCGTCGCCGAAGTCTTGGGCCAGCATCGCCAGCCTGTTGGCCTGATCGTCGGTGAGGAGGTTACTGCAGATGGCGACTGCGGGGACGCCGAGGGTGTGCAGGTTCATCACGTCGTTGGGGCCTTCGACGACAATCACGCCGAATCGATGAGTGAGTTCGTGGTCGGCTTCACGGCGGAAGATGTCTTCGCCGAAGAGTTCCAGACCCCGGTGGAAGCCTTTCACGAAGCGGAACTTGGTTGGTTCGTTCTTGCTGTCACCGGAACATCTCCATTTCTCGTGCTGGTCTTCGAATTTCAGGTTGCGGCCGAACCAGGTGAGGATGTCGCCGTGGGCATCCGCCCAGCCGTAGACGAACTGCCCACGCAGCAGGCTGCCCGCACCGTGCGGCAGATAGCCACAGCGAAACTTCCGCATCAGCTCCGGTGTCAGGAACGGTCGACGGCGAACGTAGGCTGACGCATGCGGCGGCATGGCGGAGACATCGGTGACGAACTTCTCATCCAGATTTACCAGGGCACGGGCCCGTTCATTCTCGGAATCCTTCAGCGGCACGTTGACGGCCGGTACCTCGGGTTCTTGCGCCTCTGTAGTTGACGCTTTTTCGTTTGTGATTGCCTCGCAAACCTGGCCACGCACGAGGGCCTGCAGATCGCTGGCGATCTCCCGGAACTCGGCTCCATGCAGTCGATTGCCGGAAGGGCTCCGGTCGTGCTTCATCCAGAACATCAGGGACAACAGATTCCCACGAGTCGTGCACCCGTAATGGAAGCAGCGGAACAGGACCCCATCCGCCTGTGTCTTGACGGAGATTGCGCGATCGCCTGTCGGGCCGTCCCGGCCACAGGCGAAGTGGCAGGCCATGCGGGTCTCATCCTGCGTGCGGTGCAGTTCGGGCAACAGTCTGCTGTAGTAGCCAGCGATGCGTTCGACCGGATCGCCCTGGGCCACCAGTTCCCGCTGCAGGGCATCGACATCAATGTACGCACGTTTTCGCTCGGTCATGCAAGGCAAAGTGGAAGCAATGTGAGGGGAAAGAGAGTACGCTCGTCCCCGACGTATGGCAAACAAATCACCCCGCTGGCAACAGACGTCGCGCGACCGGGACATCCTCGCCGCGCTCGACCTGTGCCCGCTGGAAGCGAAGAACCTGCTGGCACTCAGTCAGACGTTTGCTCAGCCGTTCGGCAGTCTGGACCGTGTGCGGCGGACGCTCAAACGGCTGCAGGCAGCCGGTCAGGTGCAGGCGTGGCGGTATGCCGTGGTGGGAGACTGCGGGGGAGCCGCACCGCTGTACTACAAGCTCACGCTGGGTGGCTATCGGACGCTGCATGAGGACGCCGAGGCGGTGCCTCCCACGAAGCGGTATCTCAGCGAACTGAGTGTGGCCCGGCATCAGCATCAGCAGCATCTGACGAAGTACATCGTGCAG
>JAGQPX010000004.1 GCA_020426505.1 Planctomycetaceae bacterium
ATGTGCTGGTGAGCACGGAGCAGGCCAGCGACTGGGCCAGCGGCGACGATGCGGGTATCCAGGTCGCCCTCTCGACAGCCCTCACCCCCGAACTCATCCGCGAAGGCATGGCCCGCGACTTCGTGCGACACGTGCAACAGTCCCGTAAAGACGCCGACTTGGACATCACCGATCGCATCCAGATCGCTTACTCAGCTGACGATGACGAAGCGAAGAAAGCAGTCGACGAGTGGTCAGATTATATCCAAGCGGAGACACTCGCGGACGCAGTTGATCCAAACGACTCCTTGTCAGAGACGGCGAGGAAGGTCAGTATTGGTACTGCGATGGTGATTATTGCGATTCAACCGGTTACCAGTTAGGAGCAATGCATCCATGAGTCTCTTGTGGTTCTTAATCATCGGTGCTCTCGCCGGTTGGCTGGCAGGGAAGATTACGCGTGGGGCAGGATTTGGTCTGTTGGCGAACCTGCTGATTGGAATCGTGGGAGCCATCCTCGGTGGTTTTCTGTTCCGGCTGATTGGGATGACCTCGATTGGACTCATCGGCGAGCTGTTCACGGCGACGGTGGGGGCAATCGTGTTTCTCTTCATCCTGGGTAAAGTCAAGTCAGCCCCCTGAGACGCTTCCCTGCCCACATGGCTGAGCACTCACACCACTGCTGGGAACCTGATGATTGATCTCGCCGAAGGTTGGAGTCTGACTGTCGATGAAGGGCCTGAGTGGCTGTTCTTTCGGTTGTCGCAGGTCAGTGATGAACATGAACTCGAGCCAGAGTTGGCGAAAGTCGTCTGGCGGCATGCGGAGCAGCGGGGACGCAAACGGCTCGTCTTCGAGTTGGATCATCACACACTGCTCAGCAGTTATCTCATCGGCCAACTCGTCCTGCTGCACAAGCGAGCCGAGATCGAAGGGGGTGTCTTTCGACTGTGCGACTTCGCTGAGTACGCTCATCAAGCACTCGCCCGAATGGGGATGGCGTCGCGATTCCCGAACTATCGCAATCGTGAAGATGCGGTGATGGGGCACTTGCCACAGACGAGAGTGTGATACTGTCTTCTGTGCAGCTCCGCTGCAGTTGCGTTTCGCTCCCGGACTCATCCGATATACTGAGTCCGAGATCTGTAGACAGCTGTTTATAACTTATGCTCTGGAAGGACTCCCGCCACTGATGGGCACTTTGCTGATACGCGGCGGTCGTATGATCGACCCGGCTTCGAGTCGGGATGCGTTTGATGATTTGTTGATCGTTGACGGACAGATTGCCGAACGGGGCATCTCGCTCGAAGAGGTCGACGAGACGATTGATGCGAGTGGGATGATCGTCTGCCCCGGGTTGATCGATGCCCGTGTGTCGCTGCGGGAGCCGGGGTTTGAGGAAGACGAGACGATCGAAACAGGGACCGCTGCGGCTTTGGCAGGGGGCTTCACGACGGTCGGGTGCATGCCCGATACGCAGCCTCCGGTCGACACGCGGGCCGCTGCCGAGTTTGTGTCACGCCAAGCGGAGCGGGCCAACCACTGCCGGGTCGTGCCCCTGGGGGCGGTCACCAAGCGGCATGCGGGTGAGGAACTCGCTGAGATGGGACAGCTCGTCGATGGTGGAGCGGTCGCCTTCACCGATGGCAAGCGGGCCATCGCCAACTCAGAGGTCATGCGGCGGGCACTCCAGTATGCGGAGATGCTCGGCCGACCGATTCTGCATCACCCACAGAACCCACAGTTGATCGCGGACGGCGTGATGCACGACGGGTTCTACTCGACCAAGCTCGGCTTGCGAGGCATGCCGGCTGCCGCTGAGGAGATCATGGTCCGGCGTGATATCGCCCTTGCAGAGCTGACCGGCAGCCGCATTCACCTGATGAGTGTGTCATCGAAGAACAGTGTCGACGAGATCCGGCAGGCGCAGAAACGGGGCATCGCAGTGACAGCGGATGTCACGCCGCATCATCTCGCTTTGACCGATGCCTGTCTGGAAACATTCGACACCAACTACAAGGTCGACCCACCACTGCGAACGCGTGAGCATGTTGATGCACTGATCGACGGACTGCAGGACGGCACGCTGAGTTTGATCTGCTCCGACCATCAACCCTGGTCTGGCGAGAAGAAGGACCTGGAAATCGATCAGGCACCGTTTGGCATCGTGGGACTTGAGACCCTGTTGCCGGTCTGCATCGAAACACTGCTGGAGCCGGGCCATCTCACATGGCTGCAACTGATCTCAAAGCTGACAGTCGGTCCTGCCAAGCTCCTCGGCCTCCCGGCTGGCACGCTGAGCCCCGGCTCGGTTGCAGACGTGACAATCATCGACCCATCTGCTGAATGGAAGGTCGATGCGAGCCAGTTCCAATCCCGCAGCCGTAACACCCCCTTCGCCGGTCGTACGGTGAAGGGCCGGGCAATGGCGACAATCGTGGGCGGCATTGTGAAGTCGCGCTAATCCGCAAGCGGCAATAGCGAGCAAGTACAGCGAAACCGCAAGCGGGAATCAGGCGGCCTTGCCGACGATGAGGCAGGCGTTGTGGCCGCCGAAGCCGAAGCTGTTGGTGAGCACGCGGTCGATCGGCATCTCACGGGCGTCGTGAGGGATGTAGTCCAGATCACAGTCGGGATCGGGATTGTCGAGGTTGATTGTCGGCGGAGCGACCTGATTCATCAGAGCAAGAACCGAGATGACAAACTCGACGCCGCCTGAGGCTCCCAGCAAATGGCCGATTTGACTCTTGGTGCTGGAGACAGGCATCTTGTCGGTGTGAGAACCGAAGACGGTCTTGATCGCGATCGTCTCAGCGATGTCGCCCAGGGGTGTACTGGTGCCGTGCGCGTTGACATAACTGATCGTTTCGGGATCGAGCTTCGCATCGCGGAGTGCTGCTCCCATCGCACGAGCGGCACCACGCCCCTCGGGGTCGGGAGCCGTCATGTGTGTGCCATCGGCCGACATCCCGTAGCCGTACAGCTCTGCGAGAATTTCAGCTCCGCGAGCTTTGGCGTGTTCGTATTCCTCAAGGACGACGATTCCGGCTCCCTCGCCAAGCACGAAGCCGTCGCGGTCCTTGTCGAAGGGACGAGAGGCCGCTTGCGGGTTGTCGTTGCGAGTCGAGAGGGCCTGCATCCGGCCAAAGCCGGAGACCCCCATCGGAGTGATGGCCGCTTCACTGCCACCGGTGATCATCACGTCGGCCATGTCGTTCTGAATGAGCTTGAACGCGTCGCCGATCGCATTAGTCGCGGACGCACAGGCAGTCGCGACGGCACTGTTGGGGCCGCGAAGTCCCCAATGGACCGAGATATTCCCGCTGGCGGCATTGACCATCAGTTTGGGGATCATGAACGGGGAGACCCGTGAGGGGCCTTTGTCGAACAATTGAGCGTGATTGGCTTCGATCTCGCTGAGACCGCCGATGCCGCTGCCGACGAGGACGCCGTGCCGGTAGGGATCCCCCGCCTGCAGATCGATGCCGGACGATTCGATCGCCTTATGGGCTGCGACGAGCCCGAAGTGCACGAAGCGGTCGATCCGCTTGAGCTCTTTGGGGGACATATCAAGATGATCGCCGGGATCGAATCCCTGCAGCTCGCCGGCGAACTTCACCTTGAAGGTCGCCGGATCGAACCTTGTAATCGGACCGATCCCGCTTTTGCCGGCGCACAGCCGGTCCCAGAACTCTGGCACGTCACATCCCAGTGTGGAGACGACGCCCAGCCCCGTCACAACGACACGTCTGCCCATGGGCTACGACTTCTCCTCGATGTAGTCGATGGCGTCGCCAACCGTTTGAATCTTCTCGTAATCATCATCGGGGATGCTGATTCCGAAATCATCCTCGAAGGCCATCACCAACTCGACGACGTCGAGTGAATCGGCTTTGAGATCGTCCACAAACTTGCTTTCGCGGCTGATCTCTTCTTTGGGGACACTGAGCTGCTCGCTCACAATGGCCGTGACTTTTTCTTCCGTTCCCACCTGACTCTCCTTCCTCACAGCGATTTGTCGTCTTGAACCATGCAGATTGACACAACTGCGGACCCCGTGAGCAGTTGAGAGAGAAACTGAGCAACTGGCCCTCCCGTGCCTCCCTCGCCCGATGGTCCTATCGTGATGCCACCAGCGAAGATATAGCGGCTTTGAGAGATCGTGTAAACGGCAAAGGGTGCCAGCCACACATTCCGCACGAATTGCCCAGAACCCCGTGATTTTCGGAGCGAAACGTTTCTTGCTTTCCGTAAACCTGAACTGATGGCTGTGATATTGCGGGATAAAGATTCCGAGATTCTCCAAACGGACGGCGTGAAATCCTCATCAGCGATTGCAAAGCGTGTAATCTGCATGGTTTGAGGGGCGGCATCTTGGATTCGACAGATGAATTGGCATCCCGCCCGAAGCATCGGGTATCCTTGATGGGGATCCGACTCCTGAGCGGATCGTCGTGTCCTCTGCAAGATGCTGAGCAAACACGCATGCCCCAATACCAGCGACCTCCCGGTCGTCCTGCCAACAACTGTGTCGGTTTGATTGATATCCGCCATCAGCTTCACTGCGATGGATTGAATTGCACCGTCGACCATTCAGACACCCCAAAGACCCGAAGGCCTTGAGAATGTTCGCATTCCGACTCCGCACTGCCGGTTTGATCGTCTGTCTTGCCTGTCTGATGCCACGTTCCTCATGGGGACAGGAGGCGGGCTCCGCCGCTGACTACGACCGCCTGCTCGACCCTGCGATTGCGAGCAGTCTCCAGTTGACCGCTGAGCAGACTGCCCAACTCACCGAGATCATCTCGCAACGGGACGCAGCAGTGACTGAAGCGCCCGATGATCAGAAAGCGTCTCTCACCAACGACGCAGCGACCAAGCTGGCGGACGTTCTGACAGACGAGCAATCGTCCTTGTTCGACTCGTTGTATCGCAAGAAGTTGCAATTCAATTTCCAGTATGCCAAGTGGGCCGACGTGTTGATATGGATCGCTGATGAGTCGGGCCTGTCCTTAGTCCGTGATGCGCCCCCCGCTGGTCAGGAGGCACCGCCGACCGGAACCTTCAATTACACCGATACCAAGGAGTATTCGCCCATTGAGGCGATTGACCTCCTGAACGGCTGGCTCCAGACGAAGGGGTTCGCCCTGTTGCGTCGCGACCGGTTGCTGATGCTCATCGATCTGTCGAACGGGCTGCCCAAGGGGGTCGTACCTCGTGTGTCGATCGAGGAGTTGCCGCTTCGGGGACGATTTGAGTTGGTCAGCGTCATGCTGCCGTTGGAGAACCGTCCCGCTGAAGCCGTTATGACGGAGATCGAGCCACTCCTGGGCAGTTATGGAACCGCAGAATCTCTGCCGGCGAACAAGCAACTCCTGTTGACGGACACCGCCGGCAATCTGATGGCGATTCACAAGATCGCTCTGGGCGTGCCCCCGCCACCCGGACCGAAGCCGGCGCCTCCGGAGCCCCCCAAGCCGGTCATGGAAGTCGTCCCCTTCGTGCATGCCAATCCGGGAAAGCTCGAAGAGGTCCTCAAACAATTCGTCAGCGGCACTGTCATGGTCGACGGAGAGGCGAAGCAGATCACGCTCAACGCGGTCCCCGATCAAATTGCCAATGCGAAGGCCATTCTCGCCCGGCTGGAGGAGAATCAGGGACCGGCCAACCAGCCGCGACTCAGCGTCTACCCGGCTCCGCAACGCAACACGAACGAAGTCCTCAACACGCTCCAACTGGTCGCACCCGGTTCGCGGATTCGTATTGATGATCAATCCCAGCAATTGCAGGTCTTC
This sequence comes from Planctomycetaceae bacterium, assembly GCA_020426505.1. GTDB lineage: Bacteria > Planctomycetota > Planctomycetia > Planctomycetales > Planctomycetaceae > JAHBXU01. The sequence continues at coordinate 5,775 of JAGQPX010000004.1, forward strand.
GCAACTCCCGAAGAGCAGGCGATCATTGTCGCCACGTTGGAAAAACTGGGGAGTGACGCAACTCCCGACAGCGATGATCGCCAGCTGCAGATCTACCCGATCACGGGCATGGCCCCGGAGGCGGCAGCCGAGGCGCTGCGAAACGTCATGCCACGATTGCAATTGACGGTCGACTCGCAAGGCAAACGATTGATCGTGTTCGGTTCGATGACCGAGCATCGTGCCGTCGCCTCGCTGGTCGAGCAAGTCGCCCGTCAACCGGAAGGACCGAGTGTCCCCACGCTCAAGGCCTATCCGATCGACCGCTCCGTCGACACCTCACTCGTCACCTCAGTCATCACCGCTGCGGTGCCGCAAGCAGTCGTCACGTCAGATACGGCGCAAAGTCGTTTGCTCGTCGTCGCTCCGGCTGTCGAGCAGGACAGGATCGCCAAACTCGTCGAAGAGACGGGGCAAGGCAACCCAGCCGGCAAGAAGTCTCTGGTCACTTACCCGGTTGATCGCACCGCCGACACTTCGCTGATCAGTTCCCTGCTGACGTCACTCGTCCCGACAGCGACAGTCAACATCGACTCGAATCAGCACCGACTGCTCATTATGGCCTCTGCAGCCGACCATGAGCGTGTGACGGAGATCGTCCAGCAGATCGGCCAGGGCTCGCCGGAATCGACTCGCAAACTGATCGCCTATCCAATCGATCGTGCCCTCAGTCTGGACACAGTCTCCTCGCTGTTGACGAATGTCGTGCCACAGGCACAGGTCACGCAGGATGTGACGAACCAGAGATTGGTCGTGATCGCGAGTGAGGCGGACCACGCCCAGGTCACAAGCACGATCGAGCAGATGTCGCGGGATGCGGGGGTGTCGTTGCCAGCACTCAAGTTCTACACGCTGGAGAAGGTTGACGGCTCACTGGCCACATCGATTCTGCAGTCACTCGTGCCGACCGCCTCACTGTCATTCGATCAAACCTCCAAACGACTGACGGCGACCGCATCGCCGCGTGACCACGAGGTGATCACCGAGACGCTGGCCAAGCTGGAAGAGGTCTCGACCGATCGTGAGGAAGCATCGCTCAAAGTGTACGACGTCACGCCGACACAGAAGTCGCGGTTCACATCACTGTCGGCCAGTTTGGCTCCACAACTGCCTCACATGCAGAACGTCAGCGGAAACGAGCCGGGAGAACTGGCCCTGTGGGCGACCCCCTCCGAGCATGCGGTCATCGAGCAGATTCTCGCTCAACTCAAACGGGAGATCCCTGCGGACCTCAAGTCGAAACTCGTGGTCTATCCGCTGCTGAAGGTCGACGCAGCGAGCACGGCTGAGGTGCTGCGACCGCTCTTCCCGGACGCCACCATCACCCCTGACCCGAAAGTGAATCGGCTGCAAATCTTCGCCAAGCCGGCTCAGCAAGAGACGCTCAAGCAGGCGATCGAACAACTCGACACCGACGTGCCGGAGGCGACCGAAATCAAACTCCTGTCGTATCCCGTCAAGGGGATGGACGCGAACATCGCGACCCAATTGATTACCCAGCAGTTCCCCAACGTGACCGTTCTCTCAGACACGACGGCTCAATCACTCATCGTCAGGGCACTGCCGCGTGAGCATGAACAGGTCTCGTCGCTGCTCGACGATCTGCGAGCCTCATCGAGTGCGATGAAAGAACATCGTGTCGTGATCTACCCCGCCGTCTCTGGAGACTCCGGTTCGATTTACAACTTTTTCGCCTCCGCCTTCCCCACGGCTCGTGTCCTTGTCGATCCGTCGACAAACCGCATGACCGTCTGGGCCTCGACCGACGAGCATGACCAGATTCGCTCCGCTGTCGATGAAATGGTCAACGACGACACACAGAACGTCTCGCTCAAGTCGTACAATCTCAAGGACGTCGCTTATAGCACGATGTCCACCCTGATGAGCCAGCTGCTGAAGAGCCCGCGCTTCGCAGTGAGCCCCGACGGCCGGCGGATGGTCGTCTGGGCCAGCGACACGGAGCATGAGCTCGTCAGCAAGCTGGTCACCGATCTCAACAGTGACGACGCTCGTCCTGACGTGACCCTCAAAACCTACGACATCGAAGGTGTCCCGCAGTCGACCATTTCATCAATCATCGGACAGGTCCTGACCACTCCGAAGTACGCCTACAGCCCGGACGGCAAACGCCTCGTACTCTGGGCCGAAGACGAAGAGCATGAACTGGTCGATAGTATCGTCCGCAACTTGACGGACGATGACTTCCGGGCTGAGCATGGTCAGGTCAGCGTGTTCAACGTGCAACCACTCAGCACAGCTGCGGCTCGGGCGTTACTCGCCCCCATCGTTCCCACTGTCACGTTCACCGACACGCCCGACGGCACGGCCCTGCTCGCTTGGGTCGACGAGGCTGACCGCACACGTATACGTGAGACACTCGATCAGGTGATGTCCGACAAGGGCCTCGCCGGTCAACGGGAGATGCGGATCTACGACATCTCCAAAGTCGGCGGAGCCAAAGCGCAACAGGTGCTGGCGACCGTCGTCCCCGGTGCGCCGATGACACTCCCCGACGGAGGCAGAACGCTCATCGTGATGGCTCGCGAAGACGAGCATCAACGAATCACCGCCGCCCTCGACCAACTGGCTGACGAAGGCCCCTTTCGTGAGGACCGGACGATGGAACTCTACTCCATCCGCGATCTCGGCCCGAACATCAACAGTGTGATCAGCACGCTGGTCCCGCACGCCAGCATCAACGCGGGCCCGGTCGGCGATCAACTCGCCATCATCGCCACCACAGAAGAACACACGAAGGTCAAGTCCCTCATCGACCGACTGTCGAACGCCAAACAATTCCGGGCCATCAACACCGTCACCTATGAGCTCGGCAAGGCGAACCCCGATGCCGTCCGTCAGGCATTGGCACCGTTTATGAACAGTGACGTGCAGATCAGCGTCGACCCCAATACACGCCGCATCTACGTGAGAACGTTCGCTGACCGACAGGACCGACTGGCGGGTGTCATCAAGGAAATGACGCGGCCGCCAGCAGACGATCAGGAGTTGGTAACGCGGTCCTATCGCACGAACACGGGCGATGCGGCTCAGGCTGTCCAAGTACTCCAGGCGCTCATGCCGACGGCGACGTTCGTCCGCGACAACGATGCCCGAATCGTCACAGCAACAGCCACCATCGATCAGCATGAGACGATCGCCTCCGTCGTCGAGGACATGCGTGCGAAGGGGCAGAGGGGTGATGAGTTGCAGCCGATGACGTACCCACTCAAACAGGCTGATCCTGACGCAACACTGCAAACACTGAACCAGCTTTACTCACGCACACCGGATGTCGCCTTCACGCTGGACCGGGCCTCTCGCACGATCGTCGCCATCGCGATGCCGGAGCAGCATGAGAAGATCGGATCTCTGATCACCAAACTGGACAGCGAATCTGACGATAGCCCCGGTCGTCTCCAGACCCGCACGTATCGCATGGGGCGCGGCGAGGCGGACGAAGCACAAGAGGTGCTGCGAGCCCTCATGCCCTCTGCGACCATTGTGACCGATGACAATCGCAGGGTCATCGCTGCCACCGCAACGGCAACCGAGCATGAAGTGATCGCATCGGTGATCGACGAACTGCGATCACACCCCGGAGGCGAAGACGGCCTGCAACCGGTGACCTACCGTCTGAAAGTCGCAGACCCACGCGATGTGATGTGGGCATTGCAAGATTTGTTCAAAGGTGCCCGGGATGTCTCGCTCTCCGTCGACCGGGGAACGCGAACTCTCGTCGCGATTGCCCTGCCGGAGCAGCAGGAGACCATTCGAACTCTCATTGAGCAGATCGACTCGACAAACCTGGATGATCACGGGCGCACCACACAGGTCTACAAGCTGCGACAGACAGACAACAACACGGCTGTGCAGATGGTGAACGATGTGCTCGCGCTCATTGATCCCGATGCCAGCGTGACATTCAACGATCGCACCCGGCAACTGGTCGTCACGACTAATCAGCAGGGACATGCACAGGTCAGCGAACTCTCCGCTCAACTCGGACAGCGCGATGAGCGTACGCTTGAGGTGTTTCAGTTGGAGTATCTCGAACCGTTCGATGCGATGATCGCCGTTGACACTTTGTATTCCGACGACGGAATCGATCCCGAGGATCAACCGTCCACACAGACAAATGATGATGCCCAACAACTCATCGTCCGGGCGACTCCCGAGCAGATCATCGAAATCCGCTCGCTGCTCACGAAGATGGGCGAAACGTCACTCTCAACCGAGGGCGGACCGTCCCGGCGTCGCAACCTGCGGGTCATCCCCCTCGACGGGAACATCGATCAGGCGGTGCAGAAGATCGAAAAACTGTGGCCACAGATTCGCAGAAACCCCATCCGCATCCTGACCCCCGGCTCCATGCAGCCGCTTCCACAACGAGATGCACCCCCGCAGCCGAACGATCAACTCCCCCCGGGGGACGACAACGCTCAGAGTTCACCGTCGCGGATCGACGCGTACCCCTCGGAACTGATCGACGGCACACTGCCTGTCGCCTTCTATCAGGATGACAACGCAACTCCCCCTCCGGCGAACGAAACCGATGCGCCGCCGGTTGTCATCATTCCCGGTCAGGATCGCATCACGATCGCTTCCGAAGACATCGAAGCCCTCAACCAGTTGGAAGACCTGCTGAAAAGTGTCCTCTCGCCAGGACGACGACTGCGCGGCCGCGACTTCACTGTCTACGCACTTGAGAACGCAGGAGCAGCGGAGGTCGCGGCGACCCTGATGGAGTTCTTCAGTGGTCGCAACCGCGTCGCCTCCGGCACTGTGCAAGTCGTGCCTGACGAACGGTTGAACGCACTCGTGGTCTACGCGGGCCGCACTGAGCGAGAACACATTGAGAATCTCCTCGAAGTGCTCGACTCTCCCAACGTGCCTCAGAACCTCAAGTCGTTCGAGACCCGCGTCGTCCGGATCGAGTACGCGGATGCCTCACGCATCCGCAACACCTTGCAGGAGATCTACCGAGTCCAACTTCGAGGGGGAGGCCGTCCGCCAACGATTCCAATTCCCGAAGGAGTGTCGCTGGAGGTCGTGACTTCGCTGAACCTGATCAACGCTGCTGCCGCTGCTCCGCTGCTGACGATCGAGGACGACCCGACAACCAACTCACTCGTGATGCTCGGTCCGACAAGTCTGCTCGATGAAGTCGAAGCTCTGATCCATCAACTCGATGAGTCGGTCGCTGAAAACCCGGCCCGCGGAGTGTCCATCATCCCGCTCAAAAAGTCGCGATCAACAAATGTGATGCAAATCCTTCAGCAACTGCGACGTCAGTAAACTTGGCACATGCCTTTATCATCACCGTGACCGTCATGCTCCAAGACAACCGTTCTTGACACAATTGCAGGCAATCTTGCAGAATCTTCGCGAAAAGGTCGCTCAGTTTTCACTGGCCAGTTGTCGATCTCCTATGATATGGTTCGACCACGGCAAGTGAATGAGTTGCTGTACGACAAGATCAAAACCCTAAGCCACTGTTCACTTCCTGAAACACCGCAAATCCGGCAGATGTTCTGATCACCCCCGGCCATCTGAGCCGCAAATCTTGACATTCGCTGGGACATCCTCTTACACTTGAGACAACTTAACGGCTGAGTCAGACAAGACGACATCATGCGAATCCGGAGTCACCATGACACCGGTCCCTCCTTTGGAACTCCCACCTTTTAGTTCCTGCCTCGCACCCCGAGTCGTCCTCATGAATCCCACCGGAAATACTCACCGCCATGATGACAACCGATTCCGCAACACTCCCACTGCAAAGTGACTGCGCGCAGCTACTGACCGCATCCGACCTCCGTCGTGCCCGAGAGATCTTTCTCGCCGACGGACACTTCGAGCAATTCGCCTACGAACTCGGCTTCGAGGACGAACAACAGGCGATCGAGCGTATGGCAGACGCTCTTGCCCTCCCCTGGATCGACCTCACTGCCTTCCCGGTGAACTCCGATCTCGTCTCCCGGTTCCCGGTCCGTCTGATCCACCGTCACGGAGTGTTTCCGCTTCGCGAGTCGGACGGCGTGCTTGAGTTGGCCATCGCCAACCCCTTCGACACCGACGCGATCGACGCCGCCGGTGCATCGATGCAGATGAGTGTCGTCCCGGTGGTCGTTGTCGCCAAAGAATTGGCCAACGTGATCAAATCACAATTCGGCGTCGGGGCAGAAACGCTTGACGGACTGATTGCCCAGAAGAACGAAGAAACGGACGGCGTCGAAGTCGTCGGCGATCTCGAATGGGACGAGTCCGAAGCGGCTGAGATGGCTCAGCAGGCATCGGTCGTGCGGCTCGTCAACGACATCCTCAGCGAAGCGGTCGAAGCCCGAGCGAGCGACATTCACCTTGAAGCTCAGCCTCACGGCATGAAGATTCGTTACCGCATCGACGGAGTGTTGCAGACACAGCCTGTGCCGAACGAACTCAACCGTTTCCAGGCGGCCATCATCAGCCGATTGAAAATCATGTCGAAGATGAACATCGCTGAGAAGCGGGTTCCGCAGGACGGCCGCATCAAGCTGCGTGTCTCTGGTCGTGAAGTCGACATCCGCGTGTCGATGATCCCCATGCATCATGGCGAAGGCGTCGTGATGCGTGTGCTCGACAAGGATGCCATGTCCTTCTCGTTGAAGGGCATCGGCATGGAGGACGACACCTACAGGACATTCAGTGATCTGATTCGCATGCCGCACGGAATCGTGCTCGTCACCGGACCGACCGGTTCCGGCAAAACGACGACGCTGTACAGCTCGCTGTCCGAGATCAAGAGTGAACGTAACAAGATCATCACCACGGAAGACCCGATCGAGTATCAGCTCGACGGCATCAACCAGATTCAGGTGAATCATAAAGTCGGACTCACCTTCGCAGCCGGTCTGCGAAGCATCCTGCGTCACGACCCGGACGTCGTACTCGTCGGTGAAATTCGAGACCTCGAAACGGCAGAGAACGCGGTCCAGGCATCGCTGACCGGCCACATGGTCTTCAGTACGCTGCACACCAATGACGCTTCGGGCGCTTTCATGCGATTGACCGACATGGGCGTCGAGCCGTTTCTCGTCAGCAGCACCGTCGAAGGCATCATGGCCCAGCGGCTCGTGCGTACATTGTGCGAAGACTGCCGCGAAGCATGGATGCCCGATCACGACGACGTCCCAGCCGACTTCCCGATCGACGAGATCACGCGCAACCGGGCGATCTACCGGCCGCGCGGCTGTCGCAGTTGTCGCGGGACCGGATATCGTGGACGTCTGGGGATCTACGAACTGCTCGTCACCGACGAGAAGATTCGCCAACTGGCCAGTGAGAAGACCTCGTCGAACCAGATCAAGAAAGCCGCTGTCGCCGCCGGCATGAAGACACTCCGCGACGACGGATGGCGAAAGGTCGCCAACGGCCTGACGAGCATCGATGAAGTTCTGCGGGTGACGAAGTCCGACTGAATTGTCATTGCTTCGAGAGGGGGAGACGCACGGCTGAGGTCGTCGCGTCACTGGGGAAATGCCCGAGTTCGCATACACAGCTCGCAATGCCAGCGGGCAGAACATTACCGGCCTCGCCTCTGCGGAGACGAAGCGCGACGTTCTCGCCATGCTCACCGAGCGTGCGCTCTTCCCGGTCAAGGTTGAAGAGGCCAAGGCCAAGGGAGCTGGCTGGACGTTTAATCGCCCCATCAAGGCCGAGGTGCTCGCTTCCACGCTCACGCAACTCTCCGACCTGCTGGAGAATGGCGTCCCGTTGATGCGTGCGCTCGAGGTCCTCGCAGAACAGGCGACTCATCCCCGACTCGCAGAAGTCCTCGACAAGATTCGAGCCAGCGTCGCGGAAGGCCAGCAACTCAATGAGGCGATGGCCGCTCACAAGGACGTCTTCAACGAACTGACGATCAACATCGTCCGCGCCGGCACCGAAGGCGCCTTCCTCGAAGAGTCACTCCGGCAAACGGCCGAGTTTCTCGAACGTCAGGAGGAACTCCGCAGTCGTGTGCGAGGGGCGATGGCGTATCCGGCGTTCCTCGCGACCGCCGGCTCAATCGTGACCATCGTGCTGATCGTGTTCTTCGTGCCGAAGTTCGCGGAGATCTTCGCTCAGCAGGAAGAGCAGGGGACCCTACCGGGACCGACCGTCGCGTTGCTGTTCCTCAGTGACACACTCGGCACGTACGGCGTGTTCATCCTCGCTGCCCTCATCGGCCTCGCGGTCGGCATCCGCAAGTGGGCCATCACGAGCGACGGAAGACGCTTCATCGACCAATGGAAGATCAAACTCCCTGTGTTCGGTCCCATCTTTTTGAACGGAGCCGTCTCACGCTTCTGTCGTATCCTCGGAACACTGCTGCGGAACGGTGTGCCCTTGATCAAAGCTCTGGAGATCAGCAGCGAGTCGTCGGGCAACGTCGTCCTCGGCGAAGCGATCCGGGAGTCATCAGAGAACGTCTCCTCCGGCGAGTCACTCTCCGCCCCGCTGGCGAGTTGCGGGTTGCTGCCCGCCAACGTGATGGCCATGATTGCGGTCGCTGAGGAGTCAAACAATCTGGAGAATGTGCTGAACAATGTCGCGGACGGAATCGATCGCAAGATCAGCCGTCAGTTGGACACGATGGTTCGCTTGATCGAACCAGCTTTGTTAATGGTGATGGGGAGTGCCGTGCTGTTTGTGATCTCAGCACTGCTGCTGCCTGTCTTCGAGATGAGTACGAACATGGGCTGAGATCACGCCGAAGTTTTCAGAGAATCACTATCTCGTCAACAAGCGTTTGTTGATGATTGAAACCTATACTTTGTTACCCGAACGAAACGTTCGCCCCGGTCCAAGGAGAAAGGGGCACTTAAGACCCACAAGGAATCAATCATGAAGCGACACATCAATCACTCACTGAAATCAACAAGCCGTCGAGGTTTCACGCTGACCGAACTACTCATCGTGATGGCCATTCTTGTGCTGCTGGTCTCGATGGTGGGACCACGACTGCTCGGCAGCAAACAGAAGGCCGACATCAACGCAGCCAAAACGCAGATTGGCATGTTCCAGTCGGCTCTCGAACGTTACGCCATCGACGTCAACCGCTTCCCGAACACGGAAGAGGGACTCGATGCCCTCGTCGAGGCACCGGGCAGCTCGGACGATTCCGACGGCGAAAGCAGCGGCAGCACCTCCTGGGACGGCCCATACCTCAAGCAGAGTTCACTCCCCTCCGACCCCTGGGGCAACAGCTACGGTTACGAGTATCCTCCCAAGCACAGCAAGGGCGATCAACCGGAAATCTGGTCCTACGGTCCCGACGGCGAAGAGGACACGGACGATGACATCCTGAGTTGGACAGGCGGACGCGGCGGCGATGACGAAGGAGGCGATTCCTTCGACGACGCAGGAGATGATCGCGGCGGCTCGGAAACGACGTCCACCTTCGACGAGGAGTGAGCACTCACCCATATTCGCGTCTCGTCCGCCCAATCGCAGACGAGACGCGTTTTCATGCGCACAGACGGTCATGTTCATGAAACACAGCATCGCTGGACCTTCGATCAAAACGTCGCACACCTCACGGTGTGTACGATCGGGGTACACACTGCTGGAGATGTTGATTGTGTGTGCGATCCTCGCTGCCATTGCCGGGCTGAGTTGGCCGACCGTGCAGGGGTCACTCGCGAAGGGCAGACTGAAGAAGGCCGCCTCGGATGTTCGCACGTCTCTCGTTCGCTCACGAAACGACGCCATCCGCAATGGAGAGTCACTTGCAGTCCAGTACGAGCTGAACGGTCGCCGTTACCGGATTCAATCGCAAGGCAGCGTCTCAGCTGAGACATCCGAAGAGACCTTCGACTCCACAGAGTTCACCAGCACGGCTGTGACAACAACGGACGCCTCCGCGTCGCACGAAGATGATGGTGACTGGATCGAGCAAGAGTTGCCAGTCGGCGTGCGATTCGCTTCGGTCGATGACGGTCCGCTCGACTCCGAGAATGACCCATTCCCCACAATCGAGATCACGGTCACGACTGATGACGACTCAGCATCCGCGTTCGAAGAGGGATTCGATGAGTTGGACACAGCCGACTGGTCGGAGCCAATCGTGTTTCATGCGAATGGCCGCACCGAGAACGCAGAGTTGCGGCTGATGAACGATCGCGACTTCTTTATCGACCTGCACCTGCGTGGCCTCACTGGCATTGTGACCTCGACCCCGCCCGCCCAAATGTTGTTGCCCGAGGAGAGCGACGAATTTCTCTCAGACGAGGCTGGCTCTTACGAGATGCCATCGGAGGAGTCGCCATGATGCGTCAGCACCGACGAGCATCGCGCCACTCACGGGCCGGGTTCTCATTGATGGAGGTCCTGCTGGCGACCGCCATCCTGATGGGGAGCGTGGTCGTTCTCGGCGAACTCGCGAGCATCGGCCGCAAACAAGCCCAACGAGGTCGAGAACTGGCAGAGGCTCAACAGCGTTGCGAAACACTTTTAAACGAGGTCCTGCTCGGACTGCGGCCGTTGACCCCCGTCGAACAGGAGCCATTGCTCGATAATCGGACGGAGTTCGAACCGGGTGAGGTCGAGATTGGCGAGGACCTCTTCAACGAATTCGACCCGTTCGCCCCCGCCCCTCTCGACGAACAGGCACTGACGGACTTCGACGAAACGGAGCAGGAGCCCGACTGGCTGTACTCACTCCTCATCGAACCGATGACCGAACGTCCCGGACTTGCCCTGCTGAAGGTGAGCGTCGAGCAGTCGCCGGAGAAGTTTCCGCGTCCGGCGCGCTTCGAGCTGTCCCGCTGGATCGACGATCCATCGCCAAGCGAAGAGGGTGAGTTCAATACGTTCGGCGGACAAACCGGTTTCACATCCGCAACGGGAGGCAGCCTCCCATGAAACGTGTGATCGCACATCAGAAGCGTAACATCAGAGCCGCATACACGTTGGTCGAGATGTTAATTGCTTCGATCCTTGTCGCGACGTTGATGGCGACTGTGTGGAACCTCACGTCGTTGTACTCCGGGTTCATCACAGCTGGGCGGGCGCAAGCGGAGGAGCAACAGCTGGCTCGTTCGTTGATCGACATCATCTCATACGACCTGCATTCTCTCACCCCGGACATCGCAGGGGTCGCGTCTTTCTCAATGGCCCCGCCAGTTCCCACGGCACCGATCGGTGAGGATCTGTTCGTGGAGGCACCATTCCCCGATGAAACTGTCCCGACGGTTCAGGGAACGGGACTGTTCGGTCTCAACGCAAATGGTCGATCGATCCCAACGTTTGACCTGCGGGGGCAGGCACACTCGCTCACGTTGACCGTCGCTGACGTCGAGCCGGACATCGAGGTGATTCCCATCGATGAGGAAACGGGTGAACCGATTTCGCAGGATTTGTCATCACTGGATGCAGAGCAAGTCAGCACCGAACCAAATGAACTTCCCGGTCCGCCACTCGCTCCCGAGTACCGACGAATCGTGTATGAGTTTGTGCCGCCGCGAGAGATCGAGGTGGACGCAGAGGAGGTGCGTGAACCCGGCCTGTATCGGTACGAAATCCCGATCGAGCATTTGAGTCTCCTCACCAACACCGATGACCTCGCCGGCATGGCCACAACCGACGGCGAGACGAATGTCGATGATGTGATCGGCCTGCTGTACGAACGGGGACTCACATCGATTAAAAGAGAGCGCATCCCGGAGGTCGTCGGTTGTGAGTTCGAGTATCTGTCCGATCGTGGTTGGGAGTCCTCCTGGACCAGAGTTGATGAAGGCCGCAAATTGAGAGCGATCCGCGTGCAGTTGCGACTGCTCTCACCAAAGGAACAGGGCGAACTCATGACGGCACTCGGAGCGGACGACACCTCAGAGGTCGAGGGCGTCGATGAGCTGAGTGAGTTTGACACGGAACTCCCGCAGACGGATGAGTCACTCATGGCTGAATTCGGCGAAGAAGACGACCCGTTCGCAGCGTTCACCCCCCGCACGTTTGAACGCATCATTCTCATGTGTCCCGTCAGACGTCTTAAACTGGGCGAGGGGACAGACGGCACGTTCGGCCTCGGCACGGGGTCGTTCTCGACGTCGACATCAGGAGAACTGCCATGAGACAACGGCTTACGGCATCCTCAGCTGAACGATCATCACGACGCGGCTTTGTGCTGGTCGTGATCATGGTGCTGGTCGTGTCTGTGGCCTTCGCCGGGTTTGCGTTTGTGCAAACAATGTCGAACGAGTACCGGGCGGTGCACATCGACGGCGACTTGCTGGAAGCCGAGCAGGTGCTCGCCTCCGCGGACGTGATGGTGCGACACTTCATTGATCTGTCTCACGAGCAACGCGACGAAGCGGGCGGATGGAGCAATAACCCGGAGCTGTTTCAGAATCAGGTCATTGCACAATCAACCGACGAGGAAGTCTCCGAGTCGGATGACTCGTTGCGGTGGCGGTTCAGTGTGGTGTCGCCGCCTGACGACGCACCGTCGCTGCTTGAGACCACAGGCGTGCGATCCGGTCTGGAGAATGAGTCGGCCAAACTCAATCTGGGCAACCTGATCAATCTGGAACTGGAGCAACAGAATGGCGGGCGATTGGCCCTGATGCAGTTGCCCGGCATGACGGAGATCGCAGCGGATAGCATCATGGACTGGATCGACGCGGACGATGTGGCCCGCGAGTTCGGAGCCGAGTCGGAGTTCTATCGTGAGTTGCCCAATCCGTACCGACCGCGCAACGCTCTGCCGACGTCACTCGATGAATTGCTGCTGGTGCGCGGCGTGCATCGCATCCTGCTGTACGGTGCTGATCGGAACCTCAACTTCCGCATTGATGCTGACGAAAGGGAGGTCGAAGCACTCACCACGCAACTCGTCAGCGAGACGGAAGACAATCCGCTCCCCGAGCGGGGGTGGGCGTCGATGGTGACCCTGCACAGTGCTGAGCGAAACGTCGACCGCACCGGCGAGCCACGTTTCAATCTGAACAACCCCAATCTCAGCGAACTGCACGCTTCGTTGTCGGAGGTGCTGCCTGTCGAGATGGTCGAGTTCATCATCCGCTGGAGGCAGTACGGACCGGCGACCGCAAGCACCTCCTCTCCACCGGCGACGAGCGTCTCTCTCGATCTGACGATTCCGGCCGTGTTTGAATTCGTCACGCCGATGGACATCGTCGAGGTTCACACATACGCAGCGATGATGCCCGCACCGATTGTCGTTCCCAGCCCGGTCCTGTCGTCATCGATTGAAGAGATCAATCTGCTGCTCGATCACACAACGGTCCGCATCGAGAGCGTCCTGCGGAACCGGATCAACATCAATCTGGCGTCTCCCGCCGTGTTGCGGACAATCCCACACATGACTGACGAACTCGTCGATCGTTTGGTCAACACCCGCGAGACTCTGGATAACGCCGCGAGACAATCTGCCGCATGGCTGCTCACCGAGCAGGTTCTATCGCTGGAGACGTTCCGCGCGGTCCTGCCATTCGTGACGACAGGAGGGGATGTGTTTCGTGCGCAGGTCATCGCATGGCGACCGGTCGGAGGTCCGTCTCGCCGGGTCGAGTTATTGTTGAATGGTGCCACTGAGACCGTCGGTCGCATACGCTGGAGAGACCTCACCTCGCTCGGCGTTGGCTTCCCGGTCTCACAGTTATCGTCAGCCAGAGCAGAATCCCCCTTCGCGGGGAGTGGTTTCGGCCCATAATTGAGAGCCACGATCGCTCGCATCGAGCTTGAATGTTGGAGACGCAACTGATGAGCTCGAATGTCGAAGTACCCAATGCCGAAAGAAGTCCGAAAGCCGAATGACCAAACACTTGTCATCCGCACTCAAACTTGCCTCGCAGATCCCCCGTCGATGTTGATAATCAAATACGTTGCCTTCGGGATTCGTCATTGGGTCCTTCGGAATTCGACATTCTGATCACGCCAACACCTTAGAATCAGTCTTTGATCATTAGAGACCGAAGACACTTCTCCCATTCAACGATTTTTTCATGCCCAAAGTCATCGCCATTGATCGGACGGAGAACCATCTCCGCTATTTGCTGGCGGATTTTGGTGCGCGGGGCCGGATTACGATTCAGGCCGCTGAGTCGTTGAGCGTCGACAGCGAGGTCGAATCGGTTGCTCTGGAGTTGGGACAGCAGCTGAAGGCGAGCCTTGCGGCTCACAAGGCGACGAAGCCTCGGGTGATGATCGGCGTCGGTCGCGGGGCCATCGAAACGGTCGATTTCAAAGTGCCAGAGATCGAAGAAGCGTTGCTGCCCGACATGGTTCGCAGTCTCGCGATGCGAAATCTCAGCAGCATTAACGATCAGACGCCGCTGGACTTTCTCACATCGCATCCCAAGGAGGACGGCTCACGGAACGTCATCGCGATGACACTGCGTGAGGAAGTTCGCCGTGAGTTGGACCTGCTGTGTGAGGCCGCCGGTGTGACGAACACCCGTATTCTCATTCGCCCACACGAACTCCGCGCGTTTGTCACCGAGGAAGAGTCCGCGTCTGAGGCGATGTTGCTGGTCAGTTGCTCGCCGCAGATGGCCGACGTGCTGCTCGTCCACCCGCAAGGCTCGGCACTGTCCCGTTCGATTCGCCTGCCCGCGACGTCGTCACCTGCGAAGTCGGCGGAGTTGGCCGTCAATGAGATTCGCCGCACGTTGTTCTCACTTCCCGTCGATGACTTCGACGCGACGCAGATCGATCAGTTGCTGTTCCTGGGTCGGGATAACGAGTCACCGTATCTGTCGACCGAATTGGGAACGGCCCTTGATGCACGAGTGCAGCGGCGAGATCCGTTCGAGCAGGTCAACGTGCCGGCACATGTCGAGTTACCTCATCGGTCGCAGTTTGCACCGCTGGTGGGGATGCTGCTCAACGAAACACGGTCGACGCATCCGATTGACTTCCTCAACCCTCGTAAGCCCCCTGCACCGGTCGATCGCCGCAAGCGCATTCTCTCCGGCGTCGCTGCTGCTGCATTGGTCATCGGCAGCGGATGGTTCTACGTCAACAGCATGTTTGCAGAGGTCGATGAGGCGAATGCAGACAAACTTGCAGAAGTCAAAGATCTTCGCGAAACCGCTGAGAAGGCGCAGCCGAAGATCGCACTGGCGAAGAGCCTGATTGCCTGGGAACGCGGCCGCATCAACTGGCTGGACGAGTTGCGGGACCTGACGATCCGCATGCCGTCCAGTCGTGAATTGACGGTCAATCGCTTCTCCGCGACCGCGTCTCGCGACGGGGGCGCCAACGTGTCATTCGGCGGCGTTGCCAAATCGCCGGAAGCCGTGAGTCAGATGGAAAACAGTCTGCGAGACGGGCATCATCATCCACGCACGCCCGGTCTGCGTGAACGACCGGGCCAGGACGGGCCGGTCTGGACCTTCCAGACATCGATGGCGGTGACCGCTCGCAAGGCGGACGAGTACACGAGTCATTTGCCGAAAGACATTGACGCAACAGACGAGTCTGATCCTGTGCGAAACGATGAATCGTCGGAGGACTCAATGTCCGATGACACGAACGATCAAACCTGATTACGCCAACCTGTCATGAAACTGAACCGTCAACAACTGCTGCTGATCGTGCTCGCCGGCTTCGGCGTGTTGCAGGCCGGTGACTGGGCGTTGACCAACATGATTCAGGGACCTCTCGATCAGCGCCGCAACCGTGGCAAGGCCATGGAACGGGAGCGAGACAAACTCAAACAAACACTCACCGATGGACGCAAAGCGGGACAGATGCTCGCGGACTTCCGAAAGCAGTCGCTCCCGGAGAACACCGAAGTCGCCCGATCGCTGTATCGATCATGGCTGCTCGAACGTGTCAACGAGGCAGGACTGCAATCACCGACAGTCGACTCTCGCAGCCCATCAAAGCGAGGTGGGTATCGTGTGCTGCCTTTCAGCATGCGGGCGCGCGGTTCGCTCGATCAGTTTGTGCAGTTCATGTTCGACTTCTCCGAAGCCGGTCTGCTGCATCGTGTGCAATCGCTCGATCTCAACCCGGCAGGCTCGACCGGCCAGTTCGACATCACGCTCAACATTGAGACGCTGATGGTCCCCGGTGCCAACGGAGTCGCACTCAACACCGATTCGTCCGACTGGCTCGTCTCCGACTCGATGACGGATTATCAAGTCATCAGTCGCCGCAATATTTTCGGGATCGGGATGGCTGAGGACCCGCGTCGGCAGAGTTTCGTCACAGCGATCACTCGCAGCAACGGACAGCCGCAAGTTTGGTTCAAACTGCGGGGAGATGACAAGACGCTCAAAGTGGGCGAGGGCGACACCATCAGCGTCGACGACTTTCACGGGACGATCGCGGAGATCTCCACACAGGAAGTGAGCATCGACGCGGATGGCAAACGTTGGCATCTCTCGGTTGGTGACAGTCTGGCGGACGGCTCTGCGGTGCAGTCCGACCCTTGATCCACTTCGTCCTCTCCCCTTGAGAGAGAGGGGGGACGCGAATCACGGCAGGAATGGCCGGTTGATGTTTGATTCTGCCTCATTTTGTGTCTTGGAGGCGGGGGTGATGTCGATCCGTTTGGTCGCTTGGCGTACCCTTTCCGGCCCTCAGACCTCAGATTTCCACCATGAAGGATGTGCGCGTGCGGATGGATCTGCTCTTGCGCTCGAAGCGACTCTGGCTCATTGCAGCCGGGCTGTTCACACTGATCGCGATCGGTGTGTCGATCCCGCTGCGCGCCGCTGAGTTCGACGTCTACTCACTCCAGCACGCGTCTCCGCAGGAGGCTCGGCGTCTGCTGAGAGTACTCGCACGTGACCGGGCCGACGAGTTGCACGTTGTGGTCGACGCAGAGACCGGCGAGCTGATGATTCGCGGTCCCCAGGATTTGCGAGACACAGCACGTCAGTTCCTCAGCGAGTTCGACCGTCCTGAAACAACAGCAGCAAATCCACAGGCGGACACAGCTGTTCTCAAGGAAGTTGTGAAGAGCTATTCCATCACGGCAGATCGCAGTCAGGCGATCGTCGAACATTTGCAGCGCTCGTTCGACGGACGGGCCAAGATCGCAACCGACTCTTCGGGGACAAAGCTGATCGTCGTGGCACAGCCGAGCGTCCACGAATTGATCGCATCTCAATTGAATCGACAGTCCGCCGGCACTAATACCTCCTCAACACCGTCACGACTGCGGGCGCTCGAAGAGTCCTTGGCATTGCCCGGCGATTCTCCTGTTCAGCAGGCCTCGGAGACGCGCGAGTCCGACTTCCGCACGAACTTCACGCCCACCGACCTCCGCAGGATCGCCACTTATCAATTCCAACACCGTGACGCTGCCGAAGTCCGTCGGATTGTCGAGCGTCTGCTCGCAGGACGACTGACACCGGAAGGCCCCTCCCAACTGGTGTTCACCTCCGCCGCTCATCAACCGGCGACGCTGACATTCTCCGTCGAACAAAACCTCTGCGGCATCTTCGCCCCGGAGCCGTTGCTCACGCAGTTTCAGCAACTGTTGTCATCGCTCGATCAACCACAACCGGCACCCGGCGAAAAGCTGCGGATGATCCCGATTCGGAACGTCGAGCCGGACAAGCTGCAGCAGGCGATCAACGCATGGCGGCTGCGAGACAGAACGCGGCCCACTCAAGATGAGGACACACAAGGAGCCGTGTGGCAACTCGACTCTGTCGTTCAACAAACCGCATTTCAGCAAGGAACTGCAGCCGGGCAAGGTGGGTTTGAAGTTGTCCCCGCTGATCCACTCGACCCGAATGCTCTGCGCAGACCGACGTCCGAAGTGGAGATTCAATCGCTGCCCGATCTCGACGTGATCATCCTTCGCGGGCGAGACTCAGACATTGAGGAGCTAACCCGGATCATCAACGAGATCGAACGGCTGAGTGCAGAAACGACGCCCGAGATCGAGGTGTATTACCTCCAACATGTGCGGGGAGAAGCCCTCAACAAACTCGTCGCTCAAGTGCTGCAGGACCTCACGGGCAACATGCAGGGCCGCATCAGCATCACGCCGTTGGTCAAGCCGAACGCCTTGCTGGTCATTGGATGGGGCGAAGCAGTCCAGGCGGTACGGGAGTTGATCTCTAAGCTCGATCGACCGGTCGATCCGGAGACCGAGGTGAAAGTCTTCGCCCTGAGAAACGCACCGGCCCAGCAAGTGGTCACGACAATCCAGCAGTTCTACTCCGGACGAGCCGGGCTTGCTCCGTTGATCGAAATCACAGCCGATCCTCGCACCAACTCTGTGATCGTCAATGCGTCGCCTCGGGACTTGCAGGAGGTTGATTTGTTGATTCAGCGACTCGATGCGGGCGAGTCACAAGCCGTCAACGTAGTGCGGACGATTCGCCTGCAAAACTCGCTGGCGACCGACATCGCACAAACCATGCAAGCTGCCGTCCTCGCCGCTCAGGGGCAAGGGAACGCTCCGTCAGCCGTGCTGGAGATGCTGCTCGTCGATCCTCACGGTGAGCGTGTGGTCAAGTCAGGACTGCTGAACAATCTGCGGATCACTCCCGATCCACGCACCAACTCGCTGATCGTGACCGGTCCACGTGAGAGTATGGACCTGATCGAGACGCTCATCCAGCAACTCGATCAGAACCCGGCTGCGACTGCTCAAATCAAGGTCTTCGAGATCGTCAATAGCGACGCGACCGAAATGGTCCTGATGCTCCGGACGCTATTCCCTGCACAGATCGCGACGTCGAATGTGCCTCAGCTTCCGACGGCGGAAGGTGAGGGCTCGCTGGTCCCGGTCCGCTTTTCGGTCGATGTCCGCACCAACAGCATCATCGCCACGGGATCGTCCAGCGACCTGCAAATCATCGAGGCACTTCTCTCACGACTCGACTCGGAGGAAGCTCAACAGCGGATCAATCGCGTGTATCGGCTGCGGAACTCCCCAGCCCAATTCGTCGCGGCGGCTGTCAACGATTTCCTGAGAAATGAACGGATCGTGCAGACCGCAGCCCCCGGTCGACAGAACCCGTTCCAGCAGATCGAGACGGAAGTCGTTGTCGTTGCAGAGGAGATCACCAACTCGCTGATCATCAGTGCGTCGCCGCGCTACTTCGATGAGATCTTCGCCCTCGTGCAGGAGTTGGACGAGCAACCGCCTCAGGTCTTGATTCAGGTCATCCTCGCGGAAGTCGAACTCGACAACGCACATGAGTTGGGCGTCGAACTCGGACTCCAGGATTCGGTCCTGTTCGACCGCAGTCTGCTGGGCGACCTTGTGACCACGACCATGACGAACTCCCTCTCGACCCCCGCCGGTGTTGTGACGACCACCAATGACGTCATCCAGGCAGCCTCGAATACTCCCGGCTACAACTTCAACAACTTCCCCCTCGGCAACAGCGGAAGCGATCAGTCATTGGCCAACTCGGGCACGGTCGGCGGTCAGTCGCTGTCACACTTCTCGCTGGGTCGCACAAACACGGAACTCGGATACGGCGGGCTCGTGCTCTCCGCATCCAGCGAAAACGTCAGCGTGCTGATTCGCGCCTTGGAACAGACTCGCAACGTCGAGATCCTGAGTCGCCCGCAGATCATGACGCTCGATAACCAACCGGCCTTCATTCAAGTCGGCGAACGCGTGCCGCGCGTCACGGCGACGAACATCAGCCAGATCGGGCAGGTGAACACCGTGGAACTCGAGGATGTGGGACTCATCCTGGACGTCACGCCCCGCATCAGCCCGGAGGGCATGGTCGTGATGAATGTGAACGCCATCAAATCGTCGCTCGGCTCAATCGCAGACGGCATCCCGGTCTCCTTCAGTGCGGACGGCACGGTCCTCCGCTCGCCTCGCGTGAACATCACCGCTGCCGAGACAACCGTGAGTGCGACCAGCGGGCAGACGATCGTCATCGGCGGACTCATCACCAAGGACAACACATCGATCGAACGCAAGGTGCCATGGCTCGGCGACATCCCGATCGTGGGAGCCCTCTTCCGATACGATACTCACATGCACAACCGCAAGGAGTTGCTGATCATCCTCACGCCGCACGTCATCCGCAACCGCGACGATGCGGAGTATCACAAGCAGTTGGAGATGGCCCGCATGTCGTGGTGCTCAGCCGACTTCTTCGACCTGTCGGCTTCGTCTGCACCTCCCATGATCCCCGGTTACACCGATGAAGAGGGTGTTCCGGTAATCTTCCCGGACCAGACCCCCGGCGTCGAATGGGACCTCGCGCCGACATACGACGATTCGAGCATGCACGTCCCGTTTGGTCATGACGGGGCACCCTCTTCGGTCCCGACTGCTCCTTCGACTTTGCCGCCGAACGGCGCCGACGAGCCGTTCTTTGATCTCACGACACCGGTTCCCAACGGTGCGGAGCCGCTGCCACTCCCCGAAGATGGCTCCGACAATCGCGTCCAGCCGATGAGTTATCAGAGTGACCGAAGTCTCGACCGGGATGAGCAGGTACGTCAAACGTCTTCAGCCCCAACCGCCGAGGCATCACAGACCACCAGTTCCACGCGACGCTTCTGGCCCTTGAGTTCGAACAGCTCCCGATCATCGAAGAACTAACACGGATGTTTCTGTCGTCTGCACAACCTGAAGCTCGATCAACGCGAAGGCACACTGCCGGACCGTTCAGTCGCCTGTGTCCGGTGATGGTCGCTCTCATGCTCTGTGCCGGGTGTGCGCAAATGCCGCTGAAGACACCCAAGATTACCTTCGAGGAAAACGATGAGCCGAAGACCCCCACACGCATGATCCCGGTCTGGACCGACACGACACTCACCCGAGCGGGCACGCCGGGCGTCCGAGGCTTCGGTGGTCGACTGCTGTTCTATCAACAGGGTGAAGGGGAGTCGATCCGCGTTGACGGCTCAGTCGTTGTGTATGCCTGGGATGACACAGATGATAGCGCCCTCGACCGCGTGCCGGACCGCAAGTACGTCATCACCGCTGAAGAGCTCAAGCGACACTTCAGC
Source organism: Planctomycetaceae bacterium (assembly GCA_020426505.1). Taxonomy (GTDB): domain Bacteria; phylum Planctomycetota; class Planctomycetia; order Planctomycetales; family Planctomycetaceae; genus JAHBXU01. The sequence continues at coordinate 26,751 of JAGQPX010000004.1, forward strand.
GACTCTGGGTCCGGGCCCTCCTACAGCATCTGGGTTCCGTGGGACGAGATCGGTGGCGAGCATCGCAGAATCACACTCGTCACAAGATTCATCGGATCAAACGGAGCCGAACTGACCTCGCCTCCTTCTCCGACCATTCTGCCGGGTCACAACGACGAAGCGCGTCTGCAGGAAGCCCGCCTGCTCGCAGCGAAGCAGCGACGTGATCGCAACAAACACACGACGGAAGTCCCGTCCCATGCGAACGAGTCCTCCATCCAGCAGACGAGTTGGCAGACCGAATCGTCACTGGATGGCGAAACGTTCGATCGCACGTTGGACCGCATGGGAACCACGACCATCAACATGTCGCAGGGATTCGTCGATCGACACCTCGCCGGTGCACCTCCCCAAGCGGAAGGCAACCCCTCGCTCAATCAGCCAGTGCAACACACCACAATCAATCGGGCGATGTACTCCACTGAGGACGAACTCGCTGTGAACGGTGTCACTCCGGTGTCGACCGCGACGGCTGCTCAACCGACAACTGATTCCGCACCTGATCAATCCCCGGCTCAAACGACGTCAGCAACTCCGCCAGCTCTCGGTCACGCGTCGAGGCAACCGCACCAGCCAACGTGGCGGTCCGGTTCTCGACGGACACCCGGATGGGGACAGGGCTACCGTTCCCCAACGTTTTCGCAAGCTGAGCCTCAATCCGCTGCGCCGGATCGGACAACAGGGGCGAACTGACCTTCGTCCGAGGTGGACCCGTCAAGTGCGGCGCGAGTTGAGCGCGCGCGCCAGGCACCGGCGGTCGCAGGCGATCCACCGGTGGCACAACAGAGAATGCAATCGTGAGTCGCGGTGCGTAGATGCCGCCCGCCGTCTGAGCTGCCAGCGGCTGATTCACGTTCAGTACGGGGTCCGCTGTGAGACTCTCGGTCGCGGCGACGACGGGAGGTGCGACTTCCGCTTGTTCCACGCCGACAAAGCCCTGCGTATCTGTCGGATCGGCTCCCACAAACGCCCCCGGGCCACGTCGCTCCTGAATGCCCAGGTCTGCACCGAACAACGTTGAGGTTCCCGTCGAACTGCGACGAGAAAAGTCTCGAAGCCGCTGTTGGCCGAGCAACTGAGCCTGTAACGCATCAGTTGAAGGGATGCACACGATCGTGATGAACAGGAGACTTCGAAAGATCACAGTTTCGCCTTTCATCGACACGGACAGATCACTCAATGATACCCGATCGCGTAGCACTCGTATCGACTGACCGAACGTAACCACGTGATCCATCCACAGAGTTGACCATCACTGCAGGTTCATCCGGTTGCATGGCTCAGGACGGCGACGAGTTGTGGGATGAGGCGCTCGAATGCTCGGGCACGATGACTGAGTTGCTGCTTCACCAGCGGACTCAACTCGCCGAAGGTGCGGTGATACTCGGGGATCTCGAAGTACGGATCGTATCCGAACCCATTGCTGCCGCGCGGCTCCGTCGTGATGCGACCGCGACACGTTGCCTCGACACTCAATCGCACGTTGCCTTCTGGATCGGAGACTGCGACGTGACAGACGTAACCTGCCCCGCGCTCGTCCATAGGCACGCCTTCCAATTCGCGCATCAACTTCTCGTTGTTCGACTCGTCCGTTGCATTCTCTCCACTGTACCGAGCCGAGTACACACCCGGTGCTCCCTTGAGCGCATCGACTCGCAACCCACTGTCTTCTCCGATGGCCCACATACCGAGGTGCAGCGCGGTCTGCGTCGCCTTCTTGGCCGCATTGGCAGCGAACGTCTCGCCATCCTCGATCACCTCCGGCACGCCATCAAACTCAGCGACACTCTTGAGATCGATGTGATACGGAGCCAACAGGTCACGAATCTCGCCGCTCTTTTTGACATTCCGGCTGGCGAGAACGACGGTGGGAAAGTTGTTCGGCATTCGATGATTCTCTGAATTCTCGACGATTTCGTTTAGCCGCAAACTTGAAATGTGCGGCTAGACGAAATCACTTGATACAATAACCAATCTCACACAGAACATCTCGCACCCGATCGGCTTGATCACCCTGAATCTCGATCTCGTCTTCCTTAAGGGTCCCGCCCGCTCCGCATTGGGACTTGAGCTGCGTCAGCAGGGCTGGCAGGTCCGACTCGTCCGGGGAGAGGCCACGCACGACGGTCACCTGTTTGCCCTTCTTTCGTTTCTCGACCGCGATGCGAGCCGTCTGCTTCTCCGGTGCCAGCCACACCTTCTCCGGCGGCGGACAGATGCACTCCTCCTCCAACTCTCCACACACCTCGCAATGCGGTGGTCGATCGAACTCTGTGCCTTCGAAAAGCCTCATCGCGCCTCATCAATCTCGTAGCGTTCAATCCCTCGTTCCCAAACTCCGGTTTGGGAACGCACTGCCGGAAACTCTGTTTCTCGTCAGGAAGAGTGTATCGGACCCGCGAGTGATGCGAAGCAGAGCTTCGCGGGCTTGTGTTCCCAAACTGGAGTTTGGGAACAAGAGCGGGACGGCTACTCGTCACAGTGATGCCAAAAACTCCTCGATTGCTGCGTTGACGGCTGCTGGTTCTTCGACGGATGAGGTGTGGCCGGCGCCGGGGATGATCTTGAGTTGAGAACCGGCGATACGGTCTCGCATGCGTTCGGATTTGGCGGGGACCGTGGCGACGTCCTGATCGCCGACGATGATCAGCGTGGGCGTCGTGATCTTGTCCAACTCGTCGTAGACCCCCTGACGGTCGATGACGCCGTTCGTCGCGCGGCTGATGCCCACCCTGTGATTTGAGATGGCACGCTGTCGCCACAATGCCCGTTCGTCAGCCCGGTCCGGATCGGTGAGAAACTTCTGTCCGAACATGATCTGCTCAACCTTGCCAGCGACCAGCCCCATGCCGAGCCAGCGGGAGATGAAGTTCAGCAGACGGTACTTGCCGATGTTCTCCTGCGGCTCCGGGTCGGCTGTTGTCTCGACGAGGATGAGCGACCGCAACAACTCCGGACGCCGAAGGGCTAACCGCATGCCGACGAAGCCTCCCATCGACAGGCCCAGGAAGTGACACGGCGACGCGCCCAACGCCTCAATGAGGGCAGCCGCATCCTCGCTGAGCGTGTCCATGTCGTACCCATCCCTGGTGACCTCGCTTTGCCCCTGACCGCGATGATCGTAAGTGATGCAGCGATAGCGATCCTTGAGAGCGTCGACCTGCTTCTCGAACATCAATCCGCTCCAGAGCAGACCGTGCGAGAACACGATCGTTTCCTCGCCACCGCCATGCTCCTCGTAATACAGTTCCGCACCGTTGACGTTCAACTTGGGCATGTCATCTCCAATCACTGCGAATCGAGGCTTGAAGATGCCATAATCATCGTGACGAGTCCAGCCCCTCGGACTTCGCGTGCGACTTGAACCAACTTTCAGTCTTCTTCATGATGCGGAATTGAACTGCCTTCTTCACTGGAGTGACCTGATGCGAGTGCTGTTGTTCGCCAGTTGTCTGAGCTTGATCCCCCTGACCACCATGCACGGCCAGGAAGTACGAGTCAAAGCCCTCGTCGGCAACCGTTTTCCCTCGGAAGGCGGGCCGGCCAATCCTCCTGCGAGTCCGTTGACCAGTCCGTTCGGTGTCGACTTCGACTCGCACGGCAACATGATCATCGTCGAACTCGAAGGGGGACGCGTCCATCGTCTCGACACCGATGGCGAGTTGCACAAGATCGCCGGTGATGGAAGTCGCACGTATACGGGAGATGGAGGAGCGGCTGCGTCAGCCACGTTTAACGCCATGCATAACGTGGCGATCGCGAAGTCGGACGACATCTACATTGCAGACAGCTGGAACAACTGCATCCGCAAGATCGACGCGAAGACCGGCATCATCACCACGTTTGCAGGCACCGGCGAGTCGGGCTTCAGCGGCGACGGAGGACCTGCAAGCGAAGCGACGTTCACTTACGTCATGTGCATCACGTTCAGTCCGGACCAACGTTCCCTCGATATCGCAGACATCAACAATCACCGCGTGCGTCGCATCGACATGGCGACAAACACTGTGACCACAATCGCAGGCAACGGCGAAAAGGGCGTGCCGACCGATGGTGCTCTCGCAAACGAAAGCCCGCTTGTCGATCCACGTGCTGTCACGTCCGACGAAGCAGGCAACGTCTACATCCTCGAACGAGGCGGACATGCGCTGCGAGTCGTCTCGCCTGACGGTCGCATTCGCACCATTGCAGGGACTGGCATGCAGGGACATCGTGATGGGCCGGCCATGCAGGCCATGTTCGGTGCTCCCAAACACCTCTGCCGCGGCGAAGAGGGTGTGATCTACATCGCAGATGACCAGAACCACGCCATCCGCAAGTACGATCCGAACTCACAAACCGTGACCACGATCCTCGGCCAGAGCCACGGCGACCCCGACATCCGCCTCAAGAATCCCCATGGCGTCACATATGCTAATGACCGCCTGTACGTCGTCGACATGGGCCACGACCGCATCCTGACCGTCGAATGACCTGCATTGCTGAGGGGGTCACGACGTCTCTTCGCCAGCAACGGCAGTTGTCTTGCGTGAGGGATAGAGACAGGCGATCAGAAACAACACGGCTGCCACGCCGGCGATCCACAGTGACCACAACGAACGCGTGGCCCGCAATCGTGCAGAGCGAGGCTGCCCCGTCAGGTAGTCCACAATCACAGGCGGACTGAGGTCGACATCACGCTCAGTCATGACCAACATCTGCTGTGCCTCCTGCGGCTGGTGTTGTTGATCGTCGAACTCAAAAACGACCAGTCTGGCCGGCAGTCGCGCGTTGTGACGATCGAGAATCTCCGTCTCCTCCGTCGAAATGACCGTCGCTGTCGATGTCTCTCCCCAACACAACAACTCAACCTCAGGCCACCCGATCATTCCGTGGAAGAAGGCGTAACCACCGGTCACGAGCAGTGCGATCTGGCGGAGTGTCAGTTTCGGAAACATTGAGCGTTCAGGGCGATGAGTTCATGGGACGCGACTCATCCTTTACGATGACGGACACAACATCGACTGACAAGCGGTACATTTCCACTCGCTCCAGAAAGCTCACCAGATGCAACTGAGTTTGTTCTCCGTTAGTTATGCGGGCTATTGGGGACAACAGTCGCTCGACCTGCCCGCGTTCATCGCCAAGGCGGGCGAGTTGGGTTACGACGCAGTGATGCTTGCCGGGAAGCGACCACATCTATCACCGCTGGATGCTGACGAAGAGTCTCTCGCAACGATCAAGGCCTCGTTGCAGAAGCATCAGGTCGCGTGCAGTGTGATCGCCGGTTACACCGACCTGTCGCCGACGGCTGCCGCTGAGGTGCCGTACCTCGAAATGCAGATGGCCTACGTCGAGACCCTCGCTCGACTCGCAGCCGACCTCGGCTCATCGATCGTGCGTGTGTTTACCGCTTACGAAACGGACAACCATGCTCCCGCCGCGATCTGGCCTAACGTTGTCTCAACCCTCCGGGAAATGTGTGACCGGGCCGCTGCTTACGATGTCACGATCGCCATTCAGAACCATCACGACATCGCGCTGCACACCGATGCCATGCTCGAACTACTCGCAGATATCGCCCGTGATAACTGCGGGCTGGGTTTCGACGCCTGGTCACCCGCACTGCGCGGCGAAGACCTCTACGAGTCCGCCAGGAAGGCAGCCCCACACACGGTCATCACCACGAACGCCGATTTCGTGCGGTTCCCCCGCTACCGCTATCACCCCGCAGTGGTGAACTACACCCGCGAGAAGCCGGACCAGGTGCGAGCCGTCCCTTTCGGCGAAGGCTTCATCGACTACGAAGCCTTCTTTGCCGGCCTCAAAGATGGCGGCTTCAACGGCACCGCCAACTACGAAATGTGCTCACCAATCCGTGGCGGCGGCGACATTCAGAACCTTGACAGATATGCCACGACCTATATCGAGTGGATGCGAAAAAGTGGATTCGTCAAATAGCAGGCTGGTGTGTCCTCACAGTTTCTGCAGCGGCTCCCATTGAATCCTGCACCACGGCATCTGTGTTCTCAGCTCTTCGATTGCCTGTTCCGAAGTGGGAGTTCGGCGAAGGTTCAAGCTCTTGAGATTCTTGAAGGCAACGAACTGAGGTAATCCATCATCATTGATTCGCGTTCGCGTCGCATCGAAATTGGTGAGAGACTGTGGAAGATCCTCGATCGCGGGATTCGAGAACTGAGTATGACACACGCTGAGCCAAACGAGGCCCTCCTGGGACAACACGGGGATGTGCTCTCTCGGAAGAGACATCCCTCGCAAATAGAGTTTCCGGACTCGCACCTCTTGCAACAGTCGGCTCAGATGTTCGACCCCAAAGTCCCGGGCGTATACGGAGACAGTATCGACCGATCTGACCTTGGCCAGCGTCGCAATCGTCTCGTCGAACTCTGCTTCTGTCGTCCCGCGCAATGACACCTGCTGAATTCGCCGGACGACATTCGAGAGTGAAGTCCACTCGAAAAAAGCAGGCAGCGTCGACTGCAATTCGACGGGCGTCCCCACAGGCTGTTGAATTCTCCCTTGTTCGTCAAACGCAAGGCTGACTTCCTCTGTGTCGAGTTCGACCCAATCCATGTGTGACATCCGAACGCGACAGGCCGCCTGCTCCAACTCGGCTGCAAGAGCCTGATGGCGAAGCCCCTCGTCCATCCAAGGCACCCAAATCGCGAGAACGCATAACGTCGTGGCCATGACAGACTCCCAGAGGATGAAGTTGCGGAGAAGTTCGCCAGCGACCGAATCTCGGATTGCATCGGTGAATCATTCTGGGTTCGGCCGTGGAAACCGTCAACTCCACTTTCATTGATCAACGAACGCTGCCGTCTCAATCAAATAACTGCTGTGAGCGATTCAGGCTGGGAATCTCAGACGAATCATTTCGACGAAACACCTGTTGACTCACCTTAAAGTTTGAGGTATCACTCCGCCGATCTGATACCTGTAACCGTGAGGCATGGAGGGCTGACGATGGCAAAGCGGAGAACGAACCCGGATTATCTCAATGGGGTGCCGGAGTTGTTGGTCCTGCGATTGCTGGAGCAGCGGCCCATGTACGGGTATGAACTGGTGCAGGAGATCGTCC
>JAGQPX010000276.1 GCA_020426505.1 Planctomycetaceae bacterium
CATCGCTACCTGATGCTGGCGCTCGCCAATCGTACCAACCCGGAGATGCTCAAAGCGCGCGAACTGATCACCAGCGGCAAAATCGGCAAGCTGTATGGGGTTGAAGCCCACATCATCGCTGATCAGACACGCCTCACGCGGTCGTCCTATCACAAGCAGTGGTACGCTGACAAAGCCCGGGCCGGTGGCGGGCATCTCATCTGGCTGGGCATCCACTGGATCGACCTCACAATGCACCTCAGCGGCAGCAACATCGATCAGGTTGCCGGCTTCACGACGAACATCGGCGGCCAACCCCTCAACGTCGAAGACTCAGCGACCGCCGCCCTGCACTACGACAACGGCATGCTCGGCACCATGACCTCCGGCTACTACCTCGACAAGAAGTATCACCAGCACCTCCGCTTCTGGGGCTCGAACGGCTGGGTCAACCTCGAACCGATGCACGACCGCCCCCTCACCTGGTACGTCAACACGGGTGACAACGCAGGCGAAGTCCAGACATGGGACGGCCCCAAAGAGCCACGCGGCTACACCCCCTTCGTGCAGGCCGCTGTCCAGGCCTGTGCCGACATGACCGACCCACCCATCACCAGCGCCGACAGCCTGCGAACCCTCCGCACCGTGCACGGCATCTACGAATCGGCAGAGTCGGGACGGACTGTCATGCTGAATCATTGAGAGAACTCAACATGACAGAGTGAAAACAACGTGTGAAGTTTTGGAAAGGAGCAGTTTACCGCGGAGTCGCGGAGCCACTGAGGACGCGCGGAGGACGAGTCAACATGCGGAAGTCCCAGAAAGGTTCGTCGCTTCGCAGGATCGATTTGGAGACACATTCTGCCATCGTGAATGGTCTCCCGAAAACCTGACGGACTCTCCGCGTCACCTCCGTGCCTCTGCGTCTCCGCGGTGAACAGAACCGTCCCATGTTGAGCGACTTGAGTGATGGCTCTGCCGCGATGGGCCATTCGCCGTCCATCACTCAAGGCTGCTCTTGCAGTTGGCGGCAATCTGGTGACAATGAGAGTTCGTCCCGCCTTTGACATTGGAAGCCTCTGATGCCAGTCACTTCCCGCCTGAACCGTCGCACGTTTCTCGTTGCCTCCGGACTGGGTCTGGGCGGTGTGACGTTCGGACGTCCGCAGCGGATGCTGGCGAGTGCGGATGCTCAAACGACGGGAGGCAAGGCGAAGTCGACGATCCTGTTCTTTCTGTGTGGCGGGGCTTCGCACATTGATACGTGGGACATGAAGCCGCAGGCTCCGGCTGAGTATCGCGGGCCGTTTGAGCCGATCTCGACTTCCGCACCGGGCCTCACGTTGTGTGAGCATCTCCCCTTGCTGGCCGAGCAGGCTCACCATCTGGCGGCCATTCGCTCGGTGGGTGGGACGGTCAATACGAACGATCATCATGCGGGGTACTACTACAACCTCACCGGGCATGTGCCGGATGTGACATTCAAGACTAAGGGGAACGATCGCACGCCGTATCCGGACGACTGGCCTTACATGGGAACGGTCGTCGCGGCCAAACGACCGGCTCATCCTTATCTGCCGAACGCGATCAGTCTGCCGCACATGCCGAGCCGCAAACCGTACACGCGGCCCGGTCAATTCGCAGCCCGACTGGGTGTCGAGTACGACCCGCTGTACCTCAACGGCAGTCGTGAAGAGCCGCTCAAGTTCAAAGCCCCGGCTCTCGAACTGCAACAGAACGTCACCTCAGGTCGCATCGCCTCGCGCAGCGAACTGCTGACCGCCTTCGATGATGCCCGGCGTGAGTTTGAAGCCGTCGGCTCGGCTCAAACGTGGGATCGTCAAACCGATCGGGCGCTCTCACTGTTATCGTCTGCTAAGACCACCGAGGCCTTCGACCTCTCGGGCGAGCCGGAGTCTGTGCGACAACGATTTGGGACCTCGGTGAATGCGATGAGTCTGCTGCTCGCACGACGATTGGTCGAAGCGGGCGTGCCGTTCATCACGGTCTTCTGGCTCGGCACGGGTATCGGTTCTGACGTCGCCAAGAAGTGCAAGAGTGCCGGCAGCTGGGACACCCATGGCAACAACTTCAACTGCCTCAAGGATCATTTGCTCCCCGAGTTCGACCAGTGCTTCTCGGCTCTCATTGCTGACCTGTCCGAGCGAGGACTGCTGGACGAGACGCTGTTGATGGTCACCAGCGAGATGGGCCGCACCCCGAAGATTGGCGACCCCCGCTCGGGTGGCGTCTCCGGAGCTGGTCGCGATCACTGGACACACTGCCTCACCGATCTGCTCGTCGGCGGAGGTGTGCAAGGCGGACAGGCATACGGCTCCAGCGACAAGCTGGGCGAATACCCGGCAGACAAACCGCTCACTCCCGCCGACGTCACCAAGACCGTCTACCACGCGATGGGCATCCACGACCTCGAAGCAACCGACCTCGAGGGACGGCCGTACAACCTGCTCGCCGAGGGTGCCCCATTGACGGAACTGTTCTGATGCATCACGCAGTCGGGTGCATGATACGAGGCGGAATGCACTGCAAACATGGTGTATCCTGCGTTGGTGGACGTCCCCTACGTGACTAGAGAATCGTCAGTATCTCTAAACTTGCTTTGGAGTAGAGTCCAGACCCCAATACCAATCAGGACAAAGCCAAAGAGCGAGTAGAGGCTGACGCGGGTGAGAAGAGGGCCAGCTGCATCCTCGGGTCTTGTTCCGTTGGGACTGCGCTCGGCGACTTGCTGGATGACATCCTGCAAGACGAACTGAGCAAAGTGCGTGTCAGATGAAAGGTTACCGCTCTTGATCTGCACGCATTGGCCGAAGAGGACGACCGTAAAGGCCACAATTGCAATGCCGACTGTAATCAGCGATAGAGGTGCAAAAAGTCGGATCACAAGACGTCCCCTTCGCGTTGCAGCATCGCTTGTGTTCATCCGAAACCGGAACTGTTGAAATTGGTGAAGTTGCGGACGACTTGGTCGCCCCCAGTTGGGACGTGTGTATAGATCATTGTTGTCTGAACGTCGCTGTGGCGAAGGAGTACCTGCCTCTCCGATCGACGTCTGTCTACTGCTTCAAACCTGTATGCACAGGAGCGATGATCCGCGAGGCATTCTCGCGTTCGTGATGAATCGTGTTCACAGCAGAGACCGCGTCCTCTGGAAACTCGATCGTCAGCGGCTTGCCGGTTTGGGGATTTGGTTCGTACAGCGGTGCTCCGGTGCTCGCGACCGTCACGCGGATGCGGTGCCCTGTGTTGAAAATCTGACTCATCCAGCCCACTGGGAAAGCGACTCGATCGGCCTGTCCCGGCTCCATCAACACTTCATGATCAAACCCTTCGCGGTACCGCACTCGCCACGGATAGTCAACAATCAGAATCGACCGACCATCCGGGTAGACATCCGACACGCGAACGATGACGTCCGTGTCCTTTGCGATTGAGGAGAGAAACAACTCCGCGTGAACACGCCCGGTCCACTCGACCGGCTCGGTGAGAGGTTCGCTCGTAAAGGTCAGCACCTCTGACTGCTGCTCAAACGCTCGGGCGTCTTTCGCTCCCGGGAACGACCGGCCCGGGATCTCCATCGGGTGAAACGGATCGCTTGTGTAACTGGTCGTGCTAATAGCGTCTTCCGGCTTGTCCCGTGAGAGGTTTCCACCGGCTTGGAGATAGAACGATGTCTCATCAGCCAGAGGAGGGAAATCTTCGGCCTCTCTCCAGAAGTTACCGGGAGCGTTTTCCTCGTCGACTGCACCCATCACGTAGTACCGCACCGGGGGATCACTCTCGACGCCGTTGTCTTCGCCCTTGAGATAGTGATTGAACCAGCGCACCATGTGCTCTTCGACAGGCCAGGCTGCGTTGTCCGGATACGAGAGGTCGCCGACTTTGTTACCCTTGTTCAACCGTCCATGCAGCCAGGGACCGATGAGGAGTTGCTGCTGTCCACGAGAGTTCGGACCGCCGTGCTGCTGACGGCCCTGGAAGCTGGCGATCGATCCCTGATTCATGAAGTCGTACCAGCTGCCGATGGTGAAGCAGGGGACGTTCATTCTGTCAAAGTGCAGCGTGCAGTCCTCCGCCTGCCAGTATTCGTCATAGTGCGGATGTTCAAACCACTCCTCGAGCAGATGCCGGTTGTCTTCCGGGTTTCGACAAACATCTTTCAGACTCTTGAATCGCACAGGTCGGGTGGTGCCGCCAATACGATACCCTTCTTCAAACAGGCTCAGACCGGTGTCGGTCATGTACTGACAGACGAGGTGAGGCGGCTGGGTGACGGCGAGATAGTTCTGAGCGTATCCTCCCTGCGAGCTGCCGAACGTGCCGA